>JACMMA010000749.1 GCA_014379275.1 Armatimonadota bacterium
TCCGAATGTCAAGATGGAAACGTCGTCATCTGGAACGGTTGCTTTGCGATGGCAATTATAACGAATACTGTGATTCGGGTCGCCAAAAAACTGTCGCCTTGATCACGGATACCCCGGATGGTTCACGGATATAAATGAATTCGTTGATACAGCGCCTTTCGCCACAAATCTTTTCTCGCCGACGACGGAGGAAATATCATGAACCATTTTATACCGGTGTTCGCCCAGCGTGCCCCATATATCACGACCTCGGTCGTAGCGAGTATTTTATTTTTAGCGGGATGCGGGGGCGGAAGCGATTCCCCCTCCCCTTCGGGATCTCCTTCGCCGTCGCCATCGCCCGTCATCTCCCCGTCGCCGGTAGTATCGCCGTCGCCGACCGTTTCCGCCCGTGCCGCCGTCATCGACAGTGTGAAGGGGGCGCGAAAAGCGGCCAATCTATTCGGGTCACCGTCGGATATATTCGGGCGAAGTGTGCGCGAACGAAATTCGGGCATGTCACTAGAAGACCGCATTTTAGTGTATGCACAGATGGCGAAAAAGGAAAGAACACGTCAGGCTCTGGTCGGGACGTGGGAAAGTCATGGCAAGTTACGATTCGACCGAGGGCGGGACCGCGCCCCCATCTCTGAAAATCGACACCTGCGGCACGGACGGAAAGGGACAGGTAGCACAACTAATAGCCTGTAACTCTGGCGAGAAGTTAAACATAAACGGGTCGGTAAAATGTCTCGGCAGCGGAATGGTCAGTCTCGCCGTTCAATACTACGACGACCGGTCGTCCCCCATCCGCTTCGAGCATCTTTTCTTCGCGAAACAAGGTGACGGCTGGCAGTCGGGAGGAAAGACCGTTACGCTGCCGGAGCGGGCAGTCACTTTGGGCATTGTGTTGTATGCGGAAGGTGTCGGTAAGGGCTGGCTGGACGACGTTGCCATAACCAGGGTGCCTTGAGCGAGCGGTGCAGCTTGCCAAGATCGCGTTCGGCACGCTACAATCGAAGCAGAAACTATGTCGTCCCCTTTTTCCTTACCCGAACCCGGTTCCAAACGCCAGACTTTAGGGGAGCAAGAAACCGATCTGCTCCGCTATGTCGCGGCACAGTCCGCCCCCCTCAGTGTCGGGGAGGCGGAATCGGGCTGGGGCGACCCGGCGAACCTTTCCCGCTCTACCGTTAAAACCATCCTTGACCGGTTGCACCGCAAAGGATATCTGGAGCGGGTACGCCGCGCGGATGGGATCTGGTCGTATCGATCTCCGCTACCCGAGCGAGAGTTGATGGGGTCGCTGGTACAACGTTTCGTCGAGCGTACTCTCGCAGGTTCGCTCGATCCCTTCCTCGCTTACTTCGCCCGTACCGGCGCGGGTCGGCTTTCTAATGTGGAGCAGAGGGAACTGGAACGGCTCGTACAAAAACTGCAATCGCACGCGAATGAAAGCGATCCGCCCTCCCCGTGATGCCAGCGGACGCTTCCTGGCGTCTGCTCTCCCTGCTCTGGCAAGCGTCGTGGCAGGGGGCGCTTTTTGTCGCGGCAGTCGGGCTGATGTGTCTTGTTTTGCGAGTCCCCGCTCCGTACCGGGCTTTGCTCTGGTTTCTCGCCGGGGTGAAATTTCTCGGCGGGTTTTTGTGGCTACTCGTTTTTGGACACGGCGTCCCGGTCAGCGTATCGCTCCCCGCTAGTTTGCTTCCTGTTTCGCGGGCGGCGGTGATGAACGAAAACCCGGCCGTTCTTCTCAACGTATCGTTGTGCCTTTTGTGGGCGACCGGGGCACTTCTGTGTGGCGTGCTTGTCGTGATCCGCGCCCGTTCCACGTATCACGCCCTGTCTCGTTCTGAACCACATACCGGCGCAACAATTTCGGGTATTCTGTCTGACCTGTCCTGGCGGATCGGTATTTCGCCGGGACAGGTCCCCGCGGTCTGCGTCGCCACGGAAGAAGCGCACGGCCCGCAAGTGACGCTAATGGGAAGCAAATGTGTGGTGGTTCTTCCGGCGACGCTAGTTCCGCCGTCCGCGACCGCACTCAATGAGAATGATCTTCGCTTTGTCATCGCGCATGAACTGGCTCATATTCGGCGCGGCGATCTTTGGGCGGGCTTGCTATTTACGGCGGTTCAAGTTCTATTCTTCTTCCATCCCTGCGCCGTTTGGGCGAAACGGGAATGGGAAGCGGCACGCGAGGAATCATGCGACCTGTCGGCGTTGCGCGTCTGCGCACAGGGCGGACGTGATTCGACGGCGCAGTACGGCGCACTTCTGCTCCGACTTGGTAGCGGGGCAACAGTAGATAGTGTCGGCTCCGCACGGATCGCTGCCTCGCCTTTCGCCGCGCTTCGTCGTCGCCTCACGCATTTAAATCGTCACCAGACGCAAGACCGCGGTCGTTTTTCTCGGGCATCTCTGTTATTTGCGCTGTTGCTCCTCGCTGCATTGATCGTTCCGCTCGAATTCCGATGGATCACATCGTCTATCGAGTCGATCCCACGAGCCGTCACGTCGCGTCCTGTGAATCCGAAAAAGTCCACGCCAGCCGTCGCGGTAATATCTCCCACGGTCTCCCGAACATTTTCGCGCAAGGCGACCATTGTAGCGTCATCCCCTCGGGTCAATACGAATCGCCCCAGAGCCCTCACAATGGCGTCTACGAGGCAGCGCGTCCGGGTGACCGTCTCCAAGCCGACCCTTCCGCGTGTGTTCGCCGCGACTCTTGCGAAGCCGGTAGTCTCGGCGAAGGCGATGTCGGCACCACCGATCCTCTCCGAGCCACTTTTGGTGGCAGACGACACAAGGTCGGGGCCAGCCGAATCGGTCCTCGTACCTGCCCCCGTCCCGGTGGTGCCCGATGCATCGCCGGATGTCGCCAACGCCCCATTGCTACAAACGGCGACAGACGGCTTCGCTGGGAGCGGTGCCGTTTCGACATCCCGCCCGTATGACGCCTTAAATGCTCGTACGTCCGCGCCTTCCCCCGATGTGAAGACGGCATCACGAACCGGCTATGCAGTGCCCACGTCCGAAAACTCAGCTCCCCTTTCGGGAACGATTCCCTCTACTCTCCCGTCCCCGGCACCCGCTTCTTCCGAGAGCACCCCCCGAGAACTCGATTTTCCGCGCCCGCCCCAGCAATAATACTCGGTTTGCTCGCGGAAGTACAGTAATTACCATGACGGACATGGCATATCTAAGAGGACATACCCTTTCAAATAAAAACTTACTTGCTTTATTGATCAGGCACGGTCTTTGCAATGAGCCATTCTGTCCGTCTGGCAAAA
>JACMMA010000119.1 GCA_014379275.1 Armatimonadota bacterium
ACGTAGTCCGGGTGTTGGACTTTCTGCCAACCCCACCCCCGCATTTCCTCCAATGTAGTACCGGTGTAATCGAACCAACGCTGGTTATACCAGAATATATAACCGGTCTCGTCCGTCATCCACGCGAGCTGTGAAATGTTATCGGCGAGGTCACGGAATCGTGACTCCGATTCTCGCAACGATTTCTCGGCCTTATCCTGCTCGGAAACGTCGAATGAGACGCCGATGATGCCGTTCATCGCACCGTTCTCGTCCCGGACCGCAATCGCCTTCGTATCGTAGGTTACACCGTGCACCGAAGTGCGCCACTCAGTCGTTTCTCCCGCGAGGGCGCTGCGCGTCGGCTCCAGGAGTCCGGGGAAATCGGCATACACGTCCCAGACAGAACGACCGACGCTGAATCCCGGTTCGCGCCCCGCCGCGATAAGTCCCGCCCCGTCGTGGAGCAGAAACACCCCGTTCCTATCCAGGGCGAATACCACGATGGGCGCTGCCCGGAGCACGGAGCGGAACCGCGATTCCGATTCGCGTAGGGCAGCCTCTGCTTCACGACGTTCGGTGTAGTCATCTAAGTAAGCGTAGACCAGGTGGGGTTTGCTGGCACCCGGTCTGGTGAGCGGCACGGCGGTCACGGACAACCACCGGTATCGTCCCTCGACAGGATGGTACACCCCCATCGGTACGGCGCGCACGATTTGCCCGGTGCGTAGCGCGATCGGGACCGGATGTTCTTCGTTGGGCAAATCGGAGCCATCTTCGCGCACCGCCTTCCAGCGCGAGTCGAACGAGTACATGCCGATCATCTGTCGGAGCGTCAGACCTAAGATCTCCTCCGCTGCCGGGTTGGCATCCAGAATGCGCGCTTCGCCGTCTTGGTACACCACGCCTGAGGCGACCGTGTTAAACAGAAAGCGATACTGCTCTTCGCGGGCGGCTAAAGCTTCGGCCGCTTCTGATTTCTCCGTTGTATCGAACGCGACCGCGATTATCCCTTCTATCTCGCCGCGGTCGTTGGTGACAGGTGTACACTGCGTTTCGAAATGCGTGCCACCCACAACGGCGGACCACGTTATGATCTCCCCCCCTAGAGCGCGACGAATATATGCGACAATGTCGGGGTGGTCGGCGTATAGATCGAACACCGAGGTGCCCACCACCTGACCGGGTTTAAGACCGAGCGACGCCAATGCTGCGCCATCGCTGAATGTGAAAACGCCGTCTTTATTCACCGCGAACACGACGATCGGCGCGTTGCTGACCACAGAGCGGAGGCGTGATTCGGACTCGCGAAGGGCATCCGCCGATTCGCGCAGGGCGTCCAGGGTGTCCCGCTCCTCGGAAACATCCTGGGCGACGCCCACGATACGAACCGCGTTGCCGTCCGCGCCGAACAATCGCGCGCCCATCACGAGCAGATGACGGATCGTGTTGTCGGGGCGACGGGTGCGGTATTGGACCCGGATAACGGCGTCATCCGCTTCGTAAGGCGGCGTTTGCCCGATGATGGCGGTCGCGGCAGTGACCACTGTGTTCTGGTCGTCTTCGTGCAGGAGTGCGGCCCACTCGTCGAACGAAACAGCCGAGTTCGTGACGCCAAACAATTCCATGGTGCGCGGGGAAAACTCGAAGCCACGGGTCGCGTAGTCGTATTCCCAGGTACCGAGCCGGGCCGTTTGCAGAGCGAGAGCCAGACGCCCCTGTGATTCGCCCAATCCGTCGAACGCCCGGCGCGCATCGTCAATATCGGTGCATGTCCCGATCCACATGCGCACCTCACCGCTGTGTGTGTCGCGTATCGGCGTCGCCCGCCCCACAAACCACCGGTAAACGCCGTCGTGTCGCCGGAAGCGGTATTCGATGTCGTAGTCTTCGCCCGCCTCCCATGCCTGGCGCCAGCGCTGGATAGTGCGGGCATAATCATCCGGGTGCAGGGGGATGGAAAATCCGAAGCCCATGCTATCGGCTTCCGTCATACCCGTATATTCATACCAGCGCCGGTTGTAATAAAAGTGGGAGCCGTCTGCGTCCGTGGCCCAGACGATCTGCGGCATAGCATCAGCGAGCATAGAGAAAAGCCCGCTCACCGTTCCGGCGACGTCACTTATCTGTAATTCGGGGGCTGATTTTCCCGCAGGAACGTCTGTCATACGCTTGCTAAACTAAATAGAATGTACCCTACTGGGAGGGCGGAACGGTTTGTAGCCGCGCACTTCGCCGGACTCAACTGTTATTTGGGGCTGTGCGGACCGTTTCGACGTAGTCAAGCCCGTAATAAACCATCTGGTCAGCGCATCAAGACGTGATGAAAAGAAAGACTACTTTATCTTTATCTAAACTGGTCATGAGAACCGAAAGCACTCCGGTGAGTTCCACAAAGTCGCATTTTTTCCGCTTCTGCCTATCGCGCAATCATAACGATGTATACCTGTTTAGCAAAAAAGAACGTTCCGAGGCACACTTACCTCGGAACGTTCTTTCTGATAGCCCGTAGGGGATTTGAACCCCTGGTCTTCTCCGTGAAAGGGAGACGTCCTGGACCCCTAGACTAACGGGCCGTGCTATACAGCCGTCGGAAATAGTTCGTTCCCGAAAGCCTTAGGATAGTACCGCACAAGAAGCTCTCTGTCAAGCAGTCGCAGATCGAGGAACAAATCGTTTCTGCGATGACCTATTATCATGAAGCGAGACGAGGTCGGTAGGCTCAAACTGCTTGCTATGCGAAAATCGCCAACCCCATGTCGAGACAGGCATCGCATTGATCCCGTGATTCGTACCAGAACAAGGAAGCATTCGTATGCTATCGTCCTGCTGACCTTGAGGAACCGTTCGCCCATGAGACTGCCGCATCTGTTCTTAATCATCGCCGTTTCTGTCATGCTCACACTCGTCGGCGGCGAAATCGCCCGTGCGCAAGACGCCGCACCAAGCATCGAGGAGGCGCAATTACCGCCGAAACCCCAGAGCCCCGAAGAAGCACTCGTCGAAGCGGTTCGGGACGGCGATTTGCCGCGCGTGGAGAAACTCCTCGTCCGCCCGGTAGCACCGGAAACATTGTCTTTTCTCGCGCACGAACTGGCGGCGCGGCCCTATACGTTCTACTGCGGGCTGGACAGTAATCTACCGCGGGTACCCTGGACCCGCGTCCGGTTCCTGCCGGTGTTTCAGCGGCTATTGCGCGCCATCACTGCCGTTGATGGGGACAAGGGGGATTCGGGCAATTCCCTTCTGACGGCGGCGGCGTCGCTCGGCGATCTCGAAAGCGTCCGCTGCCTAGTCGAGCGCGGCGCGGACGTAAAATATCAGGAGTCTATCCAGACGGTCACGGTCGGTTATCCCGAGCCGACCAAAATCGGCGGCACGTCTCCACTGCTGGAGGCAGTGCGCTCCGGGATAAGGAACAGCGACCCCGACCCCGGTCCGCTGGTTGCGTACCTTTTGCGTGAAGGCGCGGATGTCAACGCCGTTGACGCCGGAGGCAGCACGGCACTCATGGCCGCGAGCGGGATAGGCAATATCGGCGTCGTCCACGCCCTGCTCGCGGCGGGTGCGGACGCCAATATTCGCATGGAGAATGGACAATCCTGCCTTGACCGGGCGCGGCGGAACAAACACAAAAAGATCGCCGCACTCCTCGCGACAGTCACCGACATGAACCTGACCGAAGCGTCCGCCGTAAACGATGCCGGGGCGGTACGACGGCTTCTGGATGGCGGCGCGTCCGTCAACTTCGCGGACACCGAATCCGGCGAGACCGCGCTAATGGCGGCGGCACAGGCGGGCGCAACAGACGCGGCGAAAGTGCTTTTAGAACGCGGGGCGGCAGTCCACCGGACCGACCGGCGCGGCAAAAATGCGCTCCATCTCGCGGTGGAACAAGGAAATGTCGCCACCGTCGAATTGCTCCTCGATCACAAAGCCGACCCCGACGCGTCACTCGTCGGCAAAGATGACAAAGGCAATACGGTGCCCGACGAGTGGCGCGAAAGCGAGTTCCCCCTAATTCTCGCGATTCGCGGCGGGTATATTCCGGTGGTGGAAACATTGCTCCGGCGCGGAGCGGGCATCGACACGCCAGCACGGAAAAATACAATCGCGTCGGCGTTCGCCATGGCGGCGGGGCGCGACGGCACGGGCGATACGCCGCCGTTGAAGCGTGCCGACACGATCCGTCTCCTGGACCTTTTGATCGGGGCGGGCTTGAGCCTGCGCGACGACCCGATCGCCGTGTGTGCCGCGCAGTCCGCGA
>JACMMA010000750.1 GCA_014379275.1 Armatimonadota bacterium
ATCGAGAACAGTTTCGTTCCGCGCGAGCGCGGCGAGCCGTAGCCGATCTTGCTGTACGCCTCGCCGCCCATTTCCAGGATAGGAACCACGGTCGCGATGGTTTCCACGTTGTTGACCACCGTCGGGCGTTGCCACGCGCCGGAGATCATCGGGAGCGGCGCGGCGGGCGGCTTCAAGCGCGGCATCCCGCGCTCGCCCATCAAACTCGACATCAGCGCGGACTCTTCGCCGCACTCATACGACCCCGCGCCGAGGTGCGTATAAATGTCGAAATCGATCCCCGAGCCTAAAACGTTCTTGCCACAATAACCCGCCTTGTACGCCTCGTTGATCGCGCGCTGTACCGACTTCCACGGCGCGATGTATTCGCCGCGGATGTAGATGTAACACTTCGACGCCCGGAGCGCGACCATGGAAGCAAGACATCCCTCCACCAGCAGATGCGGGTGGAAGTTCATCAGGTCGCGGTCCTTGGCGGTACCCGGCTCGCCTTCGTCGGCGTTGATCACCAGGTAATGCTCGGTGTCGCGGTTTTTCGGGACCGCGGACCACTTGATATGGGTCGGGAAGCCCGCCCCGCCCCGACCGCGAAGCCCGGACACCTTGATCTCGTTGATGACCGCGTCCGGCTCCATCGCGAGCGCTTTTTTGAACGATTCGTAGCCGCCGTTCGCGACATACGTGTCCAACGATTTGATGCCCGGAACGTACCGGTTTTTGTACAGAAGTTGCGGTTGCTCACTCATAGCGAATCCCACGCCCACACTTTCCAAATGCGTTTCGGACAGGTTCGCCCGTCACGGCGCACAGAACATTGTTCTTATTTTCACAATATGGTACTTCAGAGGAAGGTAAATGTCAATCAGGCGGCGGCACAATAAAGTCCGGGCGGCTCTGATCTCCCCGTTTCACCGGCTTAAATGTCGCCGAGCCGTCCGATGGCGGCTTGCGGGGTGATGTCGCTGGCATCCGTGCGAAGCTTGCCCAGGATCGCGTCCACCTGCGCGGTCGTGCGAACGTCCTCGTAGTATGTCCCGCCCACCTGGATTGCCACCGGGTTGCAGCACGCCCCCAGGCACTCCGCACGGTTCAGCGTGAACACCCCGTCCGCCGTGGTCTCCCCCGCCGAGATGCCGAGTTCGTGCTCCATGTGGTGGATCAGGTCGTCCGCGCCGAAGATCATGCAGGAAACGTTGTGACACACCTCGACGTGGTGGCGTCCCACCGCCTCTTTGTTGTACATGGTGTAATACGTCGCCACCCCCTCCACCTCGGCGCGCGGCAGACCCAGGTGGTCCGCGACTTCCGCCTGCGCCTCGCGGGTCAGGTGGCCGCCGTACGCCTCCTGCGCCACCCACAGGGCGGGCAGCAGTGCCGCTTTCGCCTGCGGGTAGCGTGACACGATCTCATCTATCTGCGACAGGGAATCCGCACTCAACATAATTATCCGTTCCTTCTGTTAGTTCATTTCGTGGCGAGGGACGTACTATCGGGATCAACGAACGCATGCGTCAAGCACTGGCGTCTCGCCGCTCCTCGCATCGCCCGGTGCGCGTCAAATCGAGGCTACGAATTTTACCAGAAAGGCGCGGCAGCTTCCAACATTATTCCCCGGTTGCGGGTTCGCCGGTTCACCGGGGTAAATGGTCGCCGGGCAAATTTCGATGCGCCCGCGCTGACACCCGCGGCTCGCGCTTGTAAGAAAAAAAGAGAGATGCTATAATGCCCTCGTTTCCACCCTGTGTGGACACTTCTACCGTTTCCACTCTGCCCACGGCAACATTTTATGAATACTTCCCCTTATTGGAACGACAAACGCGTTTTTGTTACGGGTGCCACCGGACTGGTCGGTAGCTGGCTCACCCGGAGTCTCGTCGATCTCGGTGCCTATACGGTGGTTCTGGTCCGCGACCAGGACCCGCAATCCGAGCTGTTTCGTAGCGGGACGGCGAAACGCGTCAGTGTCGTTACCGGCGGGTTGGAGGATTACGGCGCACTCGAACGCGCTATCGTCGAGCATGACGTGGACACCGTTTTTCATTTAGGGGCGCAAACCATCGTCGGCACCGCGCTCCGTAGCCCGATTCCCACGTTTGAAGCCAACATCCGCGGCACCTACAACCTTCTCGATGCCTGCCGCGTGCATCAGAAGATGGTGCGTCGCGTGGTCGTCGCCTCGTCCGACAAAGCGTACGGGGATAGCGAAGTGTTGCCCTACACCGAGGAGATGCCGCCGCTCGGGCGGCACCCGTACGACGTTTCCAAGTCCTGCACAGACCTCCTTTCACACACCTATTATCACACGTACGGCCTTCCGATAACGGTCGCGCGGTGCGGCAATATCTACGGCGGCGGCGACCTGAACTGGAGCCGCATCATTCCGGGCACGATCCGGAGTTTGCGGTCCGGTCAGCGTCCGGTACTGCGTAGCGACGGCACCTTCAAGCGCGACTACGTGTACGTTTTGGACGCGGTGAGCGCCTACTTAGCGATGGGCGAGGCACTCGACCGCCCCGAAGTCGCCGGCGAGGCATATAACTTCGGGCCGGAAAAGCCGCAAAGCGTTCTCGACATCGTTACGGCTCTTCAGCATTTGATGAAGCGCGACGATTTGGAGCCGGTCATCCTCGGCACCGCGAAAGCGGAGATCAAGGATCAGTATCTGGATTCGCGTAAAGCCGAGGCACAGCTCAACTGGCGTCCGCGCTACACGCTGGAAGCCGGTCTGCGCGA
>JACMMA010000120.1 GCA_014379275.1 Armatimonadota bacterium
ATCCGCCGACGCACGGGCTTTGACGAACCCGCTCCGTTCGCCGCCCCCGGCGGTGGATTGTTCCACCCCGACTTCGTAGTAGGGGTGGGCGATGCTGTCCGAACCCATCGCCGTTTTGTACCATCCGGTCAGTCCCTGGGCGAAATCCAGATTCGGGAGCGTGCCGCGCTGGATGGCGGGCGCGGCACTGGTCAGTCGCCAGGGTACGAGCAGCCCGGCAACGAGCAAGGAAGCCAGCACGATCAGTCGCCGTCGGCACGGTCGGATGGGTAACATTTCGATTCTCCGTTTCAGGTTGATGAACCCCGCCGAGAGTGCCATCGCGGAAGACGGCACGGGCACCGGCGAGGGGGACGACGATAGCTTGACGAGCAGTTCGCCGTAAGCGCGCGGCTCAAGCGAGAGCGCGGCGATGGTCTGCCGGTCGCACGCGGCTTCGCGTGCCAGCTCGAACTCCCGCAGGGCGAGATAGATCGGCGGCAGGAACCAGAAAAGGGTTTGCGCGAGCCACGGCACTAGCGAGAGCGACAGGTCGTTTCGTTTGATGTGCGTGCATTCGTGGGTCAGGATGGTGAGCAGTTCGGCGGGGGACAGGCGGGCTTTATCGTCGCTCCCGATCAGGATGCGCGGACGTAGCAGACCGACGGTGAGCGGTTCGACCGGGGATCGCGCGATCCAGAGTTCTGGGACGCGTCGCAGTCCCGCCCGCTCTGCTGCTTCCGTGAGCAAGCCCGAATCTTCCCGCGCCGCGCCCGCGGTGATCCGGTGCAACTGCGCGAGAGCCATCGCCTGTATCCCGATACCGATACCGACCCCGACGAGCCATAAGCCGATCAATAGTTGGGTTACAGAAAACTCCGGCGCGACTGCCGGTGATACTTCGGTACCAGCAGTCGCGCCGGAAGGGGACGGGGTCGTTCCCGAAACCGCCGCGTCCGTCGCTTCGGCATACGCGGGTGGGGGGACGGTTTCAAGCGTGGTCGCCGGTGTCGTCGGCAGGACCGTGAGGGGCAGCGACGGTAGGACAAAAACGCCGAACACCATCTTGAGGCAGACGAGCCACCAGACCCAGTAGCGCACCGTCCCCGGCAAACCCGGGAGCAGGCGGAACAGCAGGAAAGCGCCCAGGACGGCGACTGTTCCGCCGACACACCCCGCGCCGAGCCGGGATAAAAGGTCACTTCCCATTGCCATCCTCCATCTTTGCCAGCAGGCGGTTTAGTTCGTTCTTCTCGTTGTCGGTCAGTTTCGACGAACGGGTGAAGTAAACGGAAAGCGCGGTCAGCCGTCCGGCGAGGGTTTTTTCGATGAAGCGGGAGATCAGCCAGCCGAGCAACTCTTCCTGGGGCTGGGCGGGGACGTAGCGGAAGACTCCGTCCGGGTCCTTGTCCCGTGTCAGGTAGCCCTGCGCGCGTAGCCGGTCCATGACGGTGACGATAGTGCTACGCGATAGCCCTTGCGGCTCGCCGAACCCGTCCATCACCTCGCCGACCGTCGCCCCATCCCATTCGGCGATATAGCGCAATACCGCCTGCGCCTGCTCGCCGAGTGACTTGTCCCGCATGACCATGTTCTTTCTTATCTACATGTGTAGATAAGAAAGGTTATACCGCACCTGTCTACACATGTCAATACGGAACGGGAAAGGATCAGGTGGATTGCCTCTCAATCGCCCGGGGCATAAATGCCGCGGTGCGTTGTCACGCGCGTGTTATCGCCAACGCCCAATCGCCGGACTCTTCGGGTGGGGAAAGCGGCACTATTCCGCCATTGACCGCAATCGGTTCGCCGAAACCCGCGTCGGAGCGCGGGTCGAACCACCGGGCGATGTGCCCACCGTCCGGCAGATTTAGCGTGACCGTGCCGCCTTCGGGGAGCCACAGCACGTAGATCTTCCCCGGTTCGGCGAGGCAGTACGCTTTCGCCGAAGCAGTCACGATAACTTCCGGCACAGGATCGCATTTCCACCAGGCGAGCGATTCGAAGAAGCGCCGGGCGCGGTGGTTGCCGTCCAGCATTTCGGTATGGTCGTCTTCGCCGAGACCGTTCAGCCAGCCGCCGAGTGGGGGCGCGGTTTCTCCGCCCGTCTGGTAGCCGCCCGCCATGTAAATCTCCCATGCGAGCCGTCGCCGGTTGTCCGCCGAACGCGCCGGGGCGACGCGCGACTCGCCCCAGCCCTGCGGGTAGTGATCCTCGTAACCGTACTCCTCGTTCACCTGCGGCACGACCACGCCCGACGCCGCTTGCAGGGCGCGGTTACGGACCATGAAATCGTACCCCCCGTGCTCGTCCCACGACTGATAACACGCGTAATCGCACCACGGCTCGCCATAGAACCGGAAATCGCCGTGCCCGTGTACCGACATCGTGTGCTTGTACGGGTCGCAGGCTTTCAGGAACGGTGCCATGGTCCGCACCCACGCCTCGTCGCGGAAAAGCCGGTACTCGTTGGTCACATCCCAGTGGACATTGGCGAACGCGGCGAGCCGCGCGGTGGCGTAGGCGTAGTACCGCTTCTCGTCGTCGCCCGCCGGGTCCTCGCCGAACGGATATACGCCGGGTCGCGCCCCGTCCACGTAGAAGATCACCGACGCGACGATGTCGCGCTCCCGGCAGGCGTGTAGCAACCGCTCCGCCTTCTGCCAGAACGCGACGTTGAACCGGGACACGTCGAACTCCGGTGCCGCGACGGAATCCGGGTTTGCGGCGACCCAGGGGTTGAGCAGGAACGAAAAGTCGTCGCGCGGGTCGACCGGCTCGAACCATTCCCGCGCACTCGGCACCCGCGCCGACGACAGTCCAAAGCGAATCCTGTTCACACCGTGTTTTTGCAGGCGGTCCAGGGCATGAATCATCCGGTCGCCGCGCAGACCGAGGATCGCATAGGCAGTGGTGCCGTTGTAGAAGAAATGCTTGTCCGACCCGCGGTGTTTGAAGTGCCACGGGTGTTCCGGATCGCGGACCACGGGACCGGAACGACCGGAAGACGCGCGGGCGTCGAACCTCCCGCCGGATGTTGCCGCTACTTCGCCGCGTACCGCGAGAGTCAAACGGAATTCATGCGCCCCGGCGTGTTGCGGCATAAACCGGACTCGGAATGTCGAACCGTCCGCCGCGTCACAAAAGCCCATGACGGTGGTGCTGTCGCCGGTCGGATCGATGAAGATCCCGTACAGAGTGACTTCCTGGAACGGGTTGAGGTCGGCTGAACTCGTACCGTCGGTCGCCGCGACGACTTCCACGAAATCCCAGACGTCTACGGTCTCGGGCGCGGTCGAAAAAGAAAAGCGGGGCGAATCAGGCATGAGCGGGGCGGGTCCTCGGTTTTATACGACAACAATACAGAAGATCCGCGGGCAACGCAACTACATACATTCGTTCGGATGGACGACGCGCAGGGTGCGCCATTCGCCCGGTGTTTGGTCGTCGATCATCAACTCCGGTTTCGGTAGGAACGCGACGAAGCAATCGGCGATCCCTAACTTTTCGGCACTGGCGCGGGCATATGCCGCGCCGCCCGAACTCCAGCAGTACAGTGTCGCGCCGCTGTCGTGGAGCGTTCGCACGTAGCGGATCGTCGCCGGGATCGGGATCTGTTTCCCGCCGACATCGCGGAGTAGGGTGTCGTCGACATCAACGAAAACCACTGTTGCCATCGGGAGGTCCGACCGATTATCCATTTCTTTGTGGTGCCGTGTCGCGAAGCGGGGCGCACGGCACGGCAAACCCATACCACACCACGGAAGGCAGCCTAGATCTTAGGCTGCTTCACTTCGCGCATACACAGCACGCCGGCAATCGCCTTCGGGCTATCCTCTTGCGCCGCCAAAATCATGCTCTCGTCGGTGTCGTACTTTTCGCAGACCCAGTCGCCGACGTACTCGAACTTTGTCGCGTAGGCACCGCCTTTGTTGCCCTTGCGGAAAACGGGTATCGCTTCTTCCTGCGTCGCCAGCTGTTCGGCGCGGCGTGCGCGGTTCGGACCCGTGCCGACATAGATAAGGCGGGGTGCCTTGCGGTTCAACTCATCGGTCAGGAATGCCGCGACGATTTTGCCGTCGCTAACCGCCAGGAACGGCATCGTTTCCTTGCTACCAATGACCGCATTGATTTCATCGCGTGTGTAAAACCCACCCAGTTCAAAACTCATTCGTTATCCTCCACCACTATTGTATCCGACTTATTCCCGAATACACGGCGGGTACCATGCAGACCGGCACGTTTCGGGGTCTAACCGACGCCGTTCATGGTTCGATGCGGAGCGACCCACCATCGAGGGCGAAACTCGGCTTCTGAACCGGCACGGCGCATCCGGCGATGCGCAATTTCGTTTTGGCGATGCGCACGCGCAGATCGCCCCACACCTTCACAAATGCCCCGATCACACCGGTCGTGCCCGGGGCGACGGCTTGCAAGGCGAGCGTGTCGGTTCGCGCGTCGTGCGTGAGCACCAGCATGTCACCGACCTGGTAACCCGCCTGCTCGATGAAACTGCGCGGGACCGCGACCGCGCCGTCACGTCGGAACGATCCGCGCGTTCGGCGGGGGGTGGGCACACCGTATGCCGTGTTCCCGCCCCCGCTAATGTCCGCGCTGCCTACCTTCCCCTGGAGCGCGGTTTGCGCGCTTGTGGAAAGGGGACCTCCGGCTGGCTCGGCGTCGGCGAGCGGTCGGGCGCGGTCGGCGGGTTCCGGGGGCAGGGAGTCCTGCGCG
>JACMMA010000121.1 GCA_014379275.1 Armatimonadota bacterium
CGAACCGCGAACGCCAGAAACCACGACGCCGACGACGCTTCGCGACTGGGCAGAGAAGGCGATCAGACCGGCTATCGGTTGACCACCATCCGCCCCGCGTTTCTCCCTCCCCTGGCCCCCTCCCTCATCGGAATGAGAGAAGGGGGAACCGGAAGATACATGTTCGCGCAATGGCGGACGATGCCGCCTTACGATACTGGTTCCCCCCTCCCTCATTCCGATGAGGGCGGGGGCCAGGGGGAGGGAGAAACGCGGGGCGGATGGTGGTCAACCGATAGCCGGTCTGATCGCCTTCTCTGCCCAGTCGCGAAGCGTCGTCGGCGTCGTGGTTTCTGGCGTTCGTGGCTCGGCGTTTGATTGCCCGCGATCCGAAAGCGCGTGGAACATCTCTACGTACAGCCCGGCGAATTCAGGGCTTGCCCCCATTTGTAGAAAGGTTTCGTGGGCTTGTTCGGGAGTCGTTTGCATGTAGCGAACTTCCTTACCGACTCCCGCCCCGATAGCCCTCGCGACCTCGGTCAAGGAAAGATCGGCGGGTCCGTGCACCCCGCGATATGTTTTCCCGGAGAAGTTTCGCGCTGTCAGGAGTTCGGCGGCGACGCGGGCGATGTCTTCGGTCGCGATCATCGGCATCCGGGCTTCGGGGGCGAGCGGCATAAAGATCGCGCCCGCGTTTTTGATCGGATCGATCTGCGCCGCGAAGTTCTCGAAGAAGAAGCCGGGGCGCAGGTGGACCACGTTTGCGCCGGTCGCGTTCAGCGCGTCTTCTACGTTGCGCAGGAGAGTGATCGGGCCGTAGCCGTCGTTCTGCGCACCGGAACTGGAAAGGTTGACGACATACGGGATTTTATTCGCGTTCACGGCGGCTTGCGCGGCGCGGGCGGACTGCTCATAAACAGCGCGAACATCCGGCGCGGTCCACATTGGCGGTGTCAGCCAGAACAGCGCGGTAATTCCTTCGGTCGCTTTCGTGACGAATGATTCGTCGAGAATATCGCCGACGTGGACGGTGACGGCGTCGCGCACGTTCTGCGACAGCTTGTCCGGGTTGCGGACGAGGACATGGATGGTTTCTCCGCGACCGATCAGCTCGGCGACGATTTTGCTGCCGATGTGTCCGGTGGGCGTGGTGACAAAAATAGGTTGGCTCATAGTTTCTTCCCTTTTATACGGACGGTGAATCGTCCGGCGGTTTCATGATAGACTAATCTCACCGGACGAACCATATCCCATACGCCGTTTTCATTGTCCGAACGTCCAAAAAATCTTATGCCGACCCAATACCCGACACCGCTACCGCCGACCGACGGAATGACCGCCCTGCTCGATACGCTTTCCCTTCACGGCATCGCGATGTACCGGGGGCGATTCGGTACACCGTGGGGGCTGTCGTTCGCGCCGGAGCGGGAGGACGGAGCCGCGAGCGCGACCTTTCATATGGTGCTGAACGGGGCGGGTTGCCTGATGACACTCGCGGGAGGCGAGTCCTTCACGCTCGGCGCCGGTGATTTCGCACTGCTCCCCCATTCGTCCCCGCACACGCTGACCGGCGGAGAGTATGCCGCGTCCGTACCGATCGAGTGCGCGGTGACGCGCGGACACATCACGCCGGATGACTGGCTCTGTTTCGGCGGCGACGGTCCCAGGACAGAAACGCTCTGCGGCAACCTGTATTACACCGGCGAGACGCGGAACGCTCCCCGACCGCTCGACCATCCGTTTTTGCGTGCCCTGCCCCCAGTGATTGTGCTACGCGGCGAGAACGGCAAGCCGGTCCCATGGCTCCCGGCGACGCTCGACTTTTTGCGTTGCGAAACAACCAGCGGCAGACCCGGCTATCAGACCGTGGCGAA
>JACMMA010000751.1 GCA_014379275.1 Armatimonadota bacterium
ATCACGAACACGATTCCGCTCCCCGAAGAAAAGCGGCTTGCCAAAATGACGCAGCTTTCTGTCGCCCCGATTTTCGGCGAGGCGATTCGCGCCATCTGGTCGGACGGATCAGTATCGCGGCTTTTCGACTATTAATGACCGACGGCTGTGCCTGACCTCGCAACCTGTTGCAACGTTGACGGCGAGAATTTATCTAACCTAGCGAACCCGCCGCGAATCGGCGGCTATACAACGCTATGTCCTTCCAAAAAAAATCATGTTTCGCGGCCCGGTCTCTGGCCGTCCTTTCCGTCCTTGCCCTGTTTTCGAAAGCCGCATCGGCGCAAGCCCCGCCGACATTCACACCCGAGGGCCGTCCGACTGCCGGGGTGCAGGTGGGAAACCCGACCCCCGATGTCGTCGCGGGCGTGACGTTCGAGAAGAACCGTATCAAGCGAACGCCGCAAATGGCTCCGAAAACCGCGTTGTCGGAAAGCCGGTGGGACCTCCTTTACTCGGTCACCGAGCCGAACGGTCCGAAGGTCGCGTACTTCGATTGGGATAGCGACTCTCTGTATGTCGCGTGGGAATCCCCGACGCCGGAAGCGGTCCGCATTGATTTAGATGGCGCGGATGATGGCTTTTTGCGCGGCGCGGATAATCTTAGCGTGCAGATAAAGATCCCGGTATCGCTCGACCCGGACGCTTTCTCGACCGCCGTCCCACTGTCCGCCGAGCTTTGGGACGGGACGAAGAGTGGTGACCAGCCAGTCCGTTCCCTTGCTCCGCTCCCGGACGGCGCGATCAGCGCGGTCGCCGGGCGCACTGCCAGCGGCTCGTATGTGGTCATGGTAGCTATCGGCAAAACCGAACTCGCCGGGATACCCCGAGTCGCCGGACGTAAGATCGGCTTGCGCCTGGAGTCGGGCGCCCCGCTGGCAACCCCGGATGGTATCACGCTGATCTCGAATCGACCGTTCGTTCACCTTCTGCTCGGCGACCGTGTGGAGGCGAAAGAACGGGACGTGCGCGTCTCGCTGAAGATCCTGAGCGCGAAAGATCTGGTTTCAGGCGACAATTTGCGGGCGGTGTTGGAGGCGAAAAATGAGGGACCGACGCCGGTCGTGCTGTCGCGACTTTTCGTGCGCGGATCACAGGCAAGTTCGCCGTTCGTGGATTCCGCGTCGTTCGCCGGTCTGACGCTCGCCCCCGGTCAAACCACCAAGCGAGAACTAAAATCTATCGTCGCGCCGCAAACCCCGGTCGGGACACACGTTCTTTCCGGAGGCGCGGAATGGACCGTGGAGACGGGAGCCGCTACGCCCGCCGCGGTGATCGTCGCCGCATTAGCGTCGTTCGACCGGGTTGAACCCTACTACGTTTCGATCTCGCAACCGAAAGCCCCGGTACTCACTAGCCCCGAACGCTCGATCGGTGGGTCCCAAACCATCACGGTTACGTTGCACAGCAGGATTGCCGAAACGTCGCGTGCACAGGTTGAGTTCAAACTGCCCCTGGGTTGGTCCGTCGAAGGCGGGGACGGCGTGAATCGCGTCGTGGTGCTTCGCGGCGACGGCGACGTGCGCCCGCTTCGATTCAAGGTCCAGGTGCCTGGCGCTACATCGCCTGGTTCCTATGTCGTCGAAGCGGCAGTAAAGATCGGCGACATGAATTACTCCGCGGCATCAACGATCCGTGTGGCGGCAGCCCCGACACTGACCGAAAAATAATGTCGGCGGGAGGAAGTCCCGCCGACAAAGAAACACGGGCAGGAAACCAGACTGGTTTCCTGCCCGTGCTCTAACTGAGTAGCGAACTACCGAGTGCTGCCGGTCTAACGACCGCCGCCGTAGCCACCGCCGCCGCCGGAGCGACCGCCGCCACCACCGCCGTAGCCACCACCACCGCCGCC
>JACMMA010000752.1 GCA_014379275.1 Armatimonadota bacterium
CGATTTTGCTGCCGATGTGTCCGGTGGGCGTGGTGACAAAAATAGGTTGGCTCATAGTTTCTTCCCTTTTATACGGACGGTGAATCGTCCGGCGGTTTCATGATAGACTGTTTTTACCGGACGAACCATATCCCGTACGCCGTTTTCATTGTCCGAACGTCCAAAAAATCTAATGCCGACGCAATACCCAACACCGCTACCGCCGACCGACGGAATGACCGCCCTGCTCGATACGCTTTCCCTTCACGGCATCGCGATGTACCGGGGGCGGTTCGGTGCGCCGTGGGGGTTGTCGTTCGCACCGGAGCGGGAGGACGGAGCCGCGAGCGCGACCTTTCACATGGTGCTGAGCGGGGCAGGTTGCCTACTGACACTCACGGGTGGTGAGTCCTTCGCGCTTGGCGTCGGTGATTTCGCACTGCTCCCCCATTCGTCCCCGCACACGCTGACCGGCGGAGAGTATGCCGCGTCCGTACCGATCGAGTGCGCGGTGACGCGCGGACACATCACACCGGATGACTGGCTCTGTTTCGGCGGCGACGGCGCCCGAACGGAAACGCTCTGCGGCAACCTGTATTATACGGGCGAGACAAGGAACGCTCCAAAACCGCTCGACCATCCGTTCTTACGTGCCCTTCCTCCGGTGATCGTGCTACGCGGCGAGAACGGCAAGCCGGTCCCATGGCTCCCGGCGACGCTCGACTTTTTGCGTTGCGAAACAACCAGCGGCAGACCCGGCTATCAGACCGTGGCGAACCGCCTCGCGGAAATCCTGTTCATCCAGGCGGTGCGGGCGTACCTTGCCGAGAGCGATCTCGGTTGCACGCATGCCGGCTACCTTCGTGCCATCGTGGACGGTCGGATCGCGCCCGCGTTGTTCGCGATGCATAAACATCCCGCCGAGCCGTGGAGCGTCGCCAGCCTTGCCGAACGGTGTTGCCTGTCGCGCTCGGCGTTCGCGGAAGACTTCACCCGGCACGTCGGCGTCGCGCCGCTGACATATCTGACCCAGTGGAGGCTTTTCCTGGCGGGGCGGTTCTTGCGCGGGAGTGAACGGCTAACGCTCGCGGACATCGCGGCGAAGATCGGGTACGGATCGGAAGCCGCACTGTCGAAAGTATTCAAGCAGCACGTTGGGGTGACGCCGGGGGAGTACCGCCGCCAAGACTCGGAGCGCCCCGCCGCGGAAATAAAATGAAGAAACAAGGCGCGTCCGCGGTCGGTATAATAGACCGATGACATCCGCCACCCTTTCAAGGAACTCATGAAAACACGTACCCTGATCTTCGCCCTGCTTGCGACAACCATAAGCGGGACCGCACTGTATGCCCGACAGACGGCGAAGTCACCCGCGTCCGCCAAGACTCGTATCGTCGATACGACTGCCGAGCAGGCTCGTATCACACCGCTCCCCGGCGGCGGCGAATTCACGACGCTGACCGGTAATGTCGTCATCACCTCTGTGGACTCCACGCTCAACACGCAGAAGGCGACCTACAACAACGACACGCAGATCGCTAGCTCCCCCACCCGTCTGCGCCTCGATGATAAACAGAACACCCTGACGGCGGATAAGGGGGTCGCCTATTACAGCACCCGCGACGCGGACTTTTCCGGCAACGTCGTCATCAACGCCCGTCCGCAACAGGGCGGATCGGCGAACGCGCCGAAGGGATCGGTCCGGCGCAATTTCAAAGACCCGGTGGCGATCACGTGCGGTAAGGTGCGTTACAATTGGCGCACGAAAAAGGGGGTTCTCACCGAGAACCTGACCATCAAGCAGAAGAATCGCACGATCACCGCGACGCGCGGCCTGTACGACGGGGTCGCGGAGACGGTGACGCTGGTCGGGAATATAAAGTCACGGAATCCCTCGGGCGAGGCCGCCGACGTTCCCGGCGCGAACTCGCGCGCGGTCGTATCCTTCAAAGAGGGCGATGAGTACATGGATATCTTCAGCGACCCCTCGGTCAAAAAAGTACACGGAGAGATCGTGGTGCGCGAAAAGGCGAACGGCGAAGTAGAGGTCGTTGAGGAACCGACAACGCCGCCGGAGCCGGTAGCAACACCGCAGGCGTCTCCTTCGCCCGCACCGCCGTAAGGCTAAAGTCCTCAAACGCGGCGCTGTTAGCGCCGCGTTCGCCACCAGCCGCGCTTTCACCCCGCCGAGTATCGCCAAACCGGGCAGATTATCGGCAAATTGCCTATTTCGGGGATTTCTCCTGCTGGGGAAGCCCCCGAAACAGAAACCGATGCCGCGCTCAATAGCACGGTAGAATACCGTACATCACGTGGCTACACCTTCCCCCCCTATCATCCCCGAACGGCTACAACGGCGCGAAGCTCGCGACACGACCCCGAGTGTGCTTTTGCGTGGCAACACGGCGAGCGGGACGCGCACCGTGTTCGCGCGCGCCGCGAAACTGACGCAAGATGTGAAGACCGGTCGCTCGACCTTATCGCCAGACCTCCTCGCCGTCGCGGCGCGTCAGGCGAAGCGCGAGGAGCCGGTAGAGATCGTGCTCGTAACTGCCGATGCGCACCA
>JACMMA010000753.1 GCA_014379275.1 Armatimonadota bacterium
AGGGCTAACACGACTAGCACGCAGCCTGACGTGGTCACAGCACCGCAGGTAACAACGATCCAACGTCAGGTTGGCGCCGTCCGCCACCCAGGGGGTACCCGACAAAAAAGAAGGGAGTTCCCACGCGAGCAAAGAAGAGACCTGCATGGCAATGAATATCGCGACATTTAATATTCGCTACGACAACCCCAAGGACGGCGTCAATGCGTGGCCCAACCGTAAAGATTGGGTGCGCGACTTGATCGACTATCATGCCTTCGACATCGTCGGAGTGCAGGAAGCACTCGCGAGCCAGGTAGATTTTTTGGCGGATGGACGCTTCGATTACGTCGGCGTCGGGCGCGAAGACGGCAAACGGGCGGGCGAGTTCGCCGCCCTCTTCTACGACCGCAAGCGGTTTACGCGGCGTGAGTCGGGAACATTCTGGCTTTCAGAAACGCCCGACGTTCCCTCGAAAGGCTGGGACGCCGACCTGAACCGCGTCTGCTCCTGGACGCAACTTGCCGACAAAGGGATCGGCGACCGCGACTTCTTTGTTTTCAACACCCACTTCGACCACAAAGGCGTCGTCGCGCGAGAGCGTTCGGCGGAGTTGATCCTCGCCAAAATCAAGGACATCGTGAGCGCGAAGCCGTTCTTCCTGATGGGGGATCTCAATCTCACGCCCGACACCGTCCCTGTCCGCAAACTCGCCGCCGCACTACGTAACTCCCGCGCCGTCACCGAAGCGAAGCCCTATGGACCATCCGGCACGTTCAACGGTTTCGACATTACCCGCCCACTGGAACAGCCGATTGACTATATTTTCGTCAGCCCCGGCGTCCGCGTTTTGAAGTACGCCGTGCTACCGGATAACTGGGGCGCACGCTATCCTTCGGACCACCTGCCGGTTTTGATCCGGGCGGATCTAACCGGGACGTAGCGCGAACGGACCACACTTATTCGCGGCTCGATCAAACTGGTTCACCATTTGTATTCGCAGTAATACAGGTAGCCGTTACTGTAGAGCGCAACCACGGATTTGTCCTTGCCCGGCGGACAGGAGAATAAGGCACCCTCCAATCGTGTCGTCGGGTTCCACGGGTTCCACCAGGGTGCATCTCCCGACGGAATGACGACAGGTAGATTAGCATGCTTCCGCGCGGAGTATCGCTCGGAAACACCCATCTTGTTCGCGAAAATCGCCACTTCCTTCTCCGGTATACGCGCTTTTATGAAGCGTGTGTAGTCGCCGCTAAAGAGATCGGAGTCGTAGTATTCCTGTACGTGGGTCGCAGTGGCGGGTAAAGCCCGCTGTGCTGGTGACGGGATCATACTGCCCAGAACGACGGCAACGGATAGCAAGAAAACGGGTAGTAGCAGTACGCCCGCGATAATCATAACAATGTTGGTTCGTTTTGTGAAGCGCATATTGGATAGATAAATTTTATCACCCTTGCTCCGTAACCCCCGGCCTTTCCCGCCGTTCATCATAATAACAAACTGATTCGTGCCGCACATCCGGGACCAATGCCGGTCTCAAATGAGCCTTTATACCTATTCCGCCGAGACGCGATTCCCGGCACAATACCGCATCGACCCACGAGTACCCACGAACAAAGGAGTTTTCCATGGCAATTTCCCTTCCGGTTCTGTCGGCGCGGACCGGCGATACGGACACCACCGTCCCGACCGCGCCGCGCATCGACTTCCGCATCAACTATCAGGGGCTACGTCATTCCGGTCCTGCGCGGGTGGCGCGGCAGGCGTTATACCGGATGTTCGTCGGGCGGCACGGCTGGCCCCTGCGGTTCCGCGCACCCGAAACCGACACCGACATTCCGGTCAAAACCAGCCCGCACCTGTACGTCCACTTGCCGTTCTGCCAGCAACTCTGCCCCCACTGCCCGTACACGAAAACGCTACTCCGGGGCGCCGACGCGGTTTCCCGGTACGGCGCGGCGTTGTATCGCGAGATCGACGCGTACCGACAGCGCAGTGCGGGAGTGCCCGTAACGTCACTCTATTTCGGCGGCGGGACCCCGACCGCGACACCCGAGTTGATCGCCGCGACCATCGCCCAACTCCGAACTAACCTCGCCCCGGACGCTGAAAT
>JACMMA010000122.1 GCA_014379275.1 Armatimonadota bacterium
CCTCGGAACGCAGGAAACGTTCGAGAACGCCCTGCGCTCACTCCGTCCGGGCGGGACGCTATCCAGTCTCGGCGTGTATTCCGGCAAACTGCAAATGCCGTATGACGCGTTCGCCGCCGGTCTGGGCGACCACCGCATCGTAACCACGCTCTGCCCCGGCGGCAAGGAGCGGATGCGTCGCCTGATGGAGACGGTGCGGCACGGGCGAGTGGACCTGACGCCGCTCCTGACGCACACGTTCGCCCTGGACGACATCACCGACGCCTACGCGCTTTTCGGCGACCGCAAAGACGGCGTGCTGAAAGTCGCCGTCAAACCGTAGTTCGTGCCGAATACCGTAGTTCACGCCGAATCTCGACTGCACCGCTTTTTTCGGCGAGACGACTTATTGCAAGGGCGGCTACCAATCGAGTGTAAGGAAAAGAGATTTATGGAAACCATTAAAAACGAACTGTCCGATGGGCTTCAGGGCAAACGGGCACTGGTTACGGGTGGGACGCAGGGTATCGGTCAAGCCGCCGTCGAGCGTCTGACCGATGCCGGTGTCGCGGTTATCACGACGGCGCGTAACGGCGAGGAAGGGAGTCGGTTTGTCCGTGCCGACATCGCAACCGCGGACGGCGTAGCGAAGGTGGCACAAGCGACGCTTGCCGCGCTTGGTGGCGTAGATATTATTGTCCACGTCGTCGGCGGTTCCACGGCTCCTGCGGGCGGTTTTGCCGCATTGGACGACAACGAGTGGCAACGCGCCCTTGATGTGAACCTGCTTTCGGCGGTTCGTCTTGACCGGCTCCTCCTGCCGACGATGCTTGCTCAAGGTTTCGGGGTGATTGTTCATGTCACCTCCATACAGAGCCGTCTCCCCCTTCCCGATGCGACCCTTGCCTATGCCGCCGCGAAGGCGGCACTGGCAAATTACAGCAAGGGGTTGTCAAAAGAAGTCGCTCCCAAAGGCATTCGAGTGGTGCGCGTTTCGCCCGGTTGGGTCGAAACGGAAGCCGCCGTGGGTTTGGTCAACAAACTGGCGAGCGACGCGGGAACGGACTACGAAGGTGCACGCGAATCGCTGATGAAGTCCCTTGGCGGCATTCCTATCGGACGTCCCGCCAAACCAATAGAGGTTGCCGACTTGATTCGGTTTCTCGTCTCGGAACGAGCCGGTTCGATTACCGGCACGGAATATATTATAGACGGCGGAACCGTCCCGACCGTTTGACAAAAGACACGCTTTACCATGACCAACACCCACCGACCCAATGAACTGTGGGACTTCGCACCGCCCGGAGAAAGTACCTTTTCACACACACAAATCGCCGATTTACCCGAAGGGGCGCGTCGCTACCTCACCCACGCGATAGCACCGGGGACGCGGCTGGCGTCTGCGGTGCGCCTTCGGATGCACGGCGAAATCAAACTGCGCGACTGGCTACCGTTCACGGCGGAGCAAGTCATCCGGTGGGACCGGGGATTTATCTGGAGTGCCACGGCCCGTATGTACGGCTTCCCGATTCGCGGGTCGGATAGTCTCTTGGATGGCGAAGGCGCGATGCGGTGGAAACTGTTCGGACTAATCCCGGTCATGGCGGCGTCGGGTCCCGACATTACGCGCTCTGCTATCGGCCGC
>JACMMA010000123.1 GCA_014379275.1 Armatimonadota bacterium
GATGTAGCGTTTTCACACACGAAACTTACCGCCCCACCCTTTTCTTTCCGAATATCCAGGCCGTGCGCCCCTCCCGCGAAACGGCCTCCCCACGACGTAACGAAACGACTGTCTTCACCGAACCCGCTTTCCGAGTGAACAGTGTGTGCGACGTAGATCCGCCCTTCACTGTCCTGGGCAAGTCCGTATGTATCTCCGAATCGAATCGTTGCCCCCGTTCGGGAAGGACGAAGAAACGACAAAGGAAGTCCCTAACGGTAGGTGAGCCGTATCTAACGTACTCAATACTTTTTTATTCAGGTAGTATTACCCTGCAAGCTAGTTCGCGGGTCATCCGCGAGTCACGGAATAAGGACCCCATTTTATGAAAGTTAGTTACGCGTTCTCGCAAGGGATGCTTCCCGTTGGTGCACCCGCCAGCATCGATCTCCTGGTTCGATTTCAGGCGACCCTACCGGATACCAATTCGGCCCGACGGCCACTAAACCTTTCTCTGGTGATTGACCGCTCCGGTTCAATGGCTGGCACACCGCTTCGCTACGCCATCCGTGCCGCAAAGGATCTGGTCGAGCGGCTAGGTCCGGAAGATATGTTGTCCGTGGTTACCTACGACGACAGTGTGCAAACCGTATTACCTCCCCAGGCCGTCACAGACAAGGCGGCGATCTATGGCAAACTCGATGCCGTGCGCGTCGGCGGAATGACCAATCTCGGCGGCGGCTGGCTCAAAGGGTGCGAGCATGTGAAGGCAAACGCGGACGGAGATCGCGTAAACCGCGTCCTGCTTCTCACCGACGGGCACGCGAACGTCGGAATCACCGACAAGACTGTGCTGATAAATACCGCGCAGCAAAAGGCGGAAGAGAGTGTGGCGACCACCACACTCGGTTTCGGCAACTCGTTTAACGAAGACCTGTTGATCGGGATGGCGCGGGCGGCGGGCGGAAACTTCTACTATATACAATCCCCGGAAGATGCATCGGGAGTTTTTCAGATCGAACTCGACAGTTTGAAGTCCGTCGTTGCACAAAATTTAAGCGTGACCATCTCACCGGACGAACAGCAAACCGGTGCAGACAATTTCGCCATCGGACTTCGGGGCTACCGTACCGAAACGAACGCCGACGGCAAAACCGTCGTTCATCTCGGCGACGTGTACGCGAGCGAGGACAAATTGCTGGCGGTCGAACTGCAGATTCCGGCTCCCAAAGCCACGGGACCATTACCGCTACTCACGCTCGATTACCACTTCGACGGCATCATCGGCAAAATAATCGAGCACGGCACCGGGACCCTACCCGTCGCCATCCCGGTAGGAACGATAGACGAGGCGGCGTCTGCGGCACCGACTACCGGAATAATCGTCGAAATAAGTCGTATTCGAATCGCGCATGCCAAAGACGAAGCGGTCGAGATGGCGGATAGCGGCGATAACGCCGGGGCGGCAAAATCGCTCCGAGATCTGATTACTTCCCTTCAGGACCGGGGACTCCAGGAAACGTTCGAGATTGCGGAGGAGATAGACCAGCTAGAGCACTACGCCCAGCGCATCGAGCGCAAGCAAATGGGAACCGATGTCCGCAAAGAGTTGCGAGACCAATCGTATCAGGCGCGATCTCGCTCCAATGCTGACCTTGCCGGAC
The DNA here is from genome assembly GCA_014379275.1 of Armatimonadota bacterium. GTDB lineage: Bacteria > Armatimonadota > Armatimonadia > Armatimonadales > Armatimonadaceae > JACMIU01. Next base: position 1,644 of record JACMMA010000123.1, read on the forward strand.
GCGGGGTTTCCACCGCCGCAGATGCCGTCAGAAGCTTAGCCGTCGTTACCGAGATCGGCGGCGGTGTCGAATTGGACTGTTATCGCGAGGGCGGCAAGCTGCGGATTCGCGTGCTGTCCAGCGGTTTCGATCCCGATTTCAATGTGCAATTCCCGCGCGCGATCCGAGCCGAGGGCGTTCATTACGTCGCCGACGAGTTAGAGACTTCCACAGACGGCACTTTCTACCGGGCGAAAGGCGACATAAAGCGCCTCGTCCGCTCCGGCACCGCAGATCCACTCACACCCACACGCCAGTCAACGGTTGTACGCACGGGCAAGGCGAGTGTCGCCCCCCCGACAGTCGCCGACCTCGAAACGACTGACTCGGTCGGCGACGGCGTGTTGGTACAGGTAATCAAGGACGGTTCCAAACTCCGGGCACGTGTTGTATCCGACGGGTATGATGCCAACTGGAACATGCGGTTCCCGCGGTCGATTCGTGAAGACGGAACTCTCTACGTCGTGGACGAGGTGAACGAGATTTCTGGCGGCGGACAGTATCAGGCGTGCGGCACGATCAAGCGCTTCGTTCAGCCCAAATAGATTCCGCGAGGAAGCATGATAATCTTCGGCGTCCGGCAATCATGTCGGACGCCGAAACTGGAAAAATATCCGGCGAGGCAAAACGGGGGACGGGTCCGGGCAGCAGGGGTGCACTGGTCTTAACGGGAAAGTCGGGCAGTTTTGTTGAAATTTCCAAACCAATCGTTGACACATCACGAAGTTTTAGTGTCACCGCCTGCGTAAAGCTAAATCAACTGAGCGGTCATCAAACCGTCGTCGGCATAGACGGGAAGGAAGCGAGCGGTTTTTTCCTTCAATTGCGCGAGGACACCGGTTCCTTTGGATTCACGATGTTGCCAGATGCGGAGTCGGGCGGCGGAAATCCGACGACCGCTACCGCGGAGGACACTCCGGACACCGACCGCTGGTATCACATCGCCGGAGTATATGATGCGTCCAAGCAAAACATTTCGTTTTACTTGGACGGCATTTTGCAACAAACGGTGCCGTTCCGTCGCAGCGTGCAGGCGACGGGTCCCACGGCGATAGGTCGGGGGAAGTTTGGCACTGTTGCCCAGTCGGGCTCCTCGGAGTTCGGCTAAGCGACAGTGCCGCCGTACTCGCCGATGAAGCGCGCCAGCAACGTTTGCACGTCTTCCCCCCGTGGCAAAAACTCGATGCCCCAATAACCGCGATACCCTGCCGCATGTATCTCTCGCAGGATTGTTCGGTAATCGATTGCTCCTTCGAGGTCGGGATAATCGCGTGCCGGACTGCCTGCGATATGAAAATGCGCGATGTGTGAAAGGTTTTCCAGTGCGACAGGCAGAACATCCTCGCCCATACGGTGCAAATGGTACAGGTCGAAGAGCGTGCGCAGTGCGGGTGAGTCGACCGCTTTGACCAGATCGAAGCCGTATCTGCTGGAATCTGCTTGATAGTCTTTGTGGTCAAAACTGTTCAGCATCTCTAGCACGAGAAGGACGCCCGCCGCTTCCGCGTCTTTCGCCAGCACCTCCAGCGCACGGCGACAATTTTCCCAGCCGACTTCGTCACTGACGCCCTCCGTGCGGTTACCACTGAAGACGACAACGTGCGGAATGTGATTCTCCTTCGCGGTAGCGATCGCGGAACGGATCGAGGGAATAAGCACGTCGTGGTTCTCTGCGCGGTTTATGCCATCTTGCATTCCGGGCGCACCAAGATTCAGTATCTCCAACCCTGCCGTGCGTGCTTGTATCCACCGCTCCGCGGGGACGAAATCCGCCGCACGATACCCAAGGCGGTATGTATCCCGATAGAAGTCTTCGGGATTCATTTGCGCTTGAAGGAAGCACCATTCCGCGACACTGAATTTTAGCTCGCTCATGAAGTCTTATTTATTCAGAATTTACGGGTTCTGTCAAATGTGTAAAGTCTCTCCGCGCCATGGCAAAAAAACGGGCGACACTAGATCAACCTCGCGTCGCCATTCGTCGCCTCGGCAACGTAAAGATACATCGTCTTGGTCCGCTTGCGCTACTGATTCCCAGGTAGGAAATGCTTTCAGGAAAAATCCAGAGCGGCTGCCTGAATGATATTGACGCCGATAGTTGCAACCTGAGAGCCGGACTTTTCCTTGACCTTGTTCCAGACGGTGTCCTCGTATATCGCCGAAAGAGACTCATGACCTTACCATGTAAGGTGAGTTAGACGGACGTCGGGCGGTCGACACGATATACGATGCCCTCTGCCCATCCAGCGTCACGCCGAGCATTGAACGGAATCCGCCCATGACGGTGTTGACGAACTTCACTTTATTAACGCGATCAGGGAGACGACTGCGGCGGGTCGGCATCGGCGTCCTTCTGATTCGCGAGTGCAGTCACTCCCGCTCGGTTCAGGTTTTTAAGACGATGCGACAACCCTGTCAGGGCCGATGAGGAATAAAATGCCGCTAGACAGATGGGGCCGCTCGTCAGCATCCGGAGGCCGGAATCTTCCAAATTCTGAAACACCCAGTAAGCTCCCCCAACACAGAAAACAAGAGTGAGTAAAACAGTGGCTAACACATGGAGCGTGAGCGGAAAGCGCGGTTCTCTTGGATTGTGAGGCATATGCTTTACTCCGGTCCTTCCGCGGTCGCACCAAATGCCTCATGCCGGCCCCTTGACGCGAGGACGGATATACTTTCCGCGAGATTGGTACCGCACGATTCCCCCAGTTGCAACGCGATCTTCTCGTCCACAACATGACCGCGACTCGCGTCGATTCGCTCCGCGACCATCTGCGCGTCTACCAAAAGGTGGAGCAAATCGCGCAAGTCTTCCGTCCTGAAGGCAGCGAGCACCGCTAATCCGTTGGTGATGTCGCGCCCGGCCTGTCCCGGCGAAGGTAGGGACGTTGCGTTCAATTGTAGCCTCTTTCTGCTATGAAATAGGCTCGGAAGACCGTCTTCTGATGAGACGCGGTGCCAAGCGTTGACGCGAAATGACATCAGATTAGTGGTCGGTACAAGATTCGAACTTGTGACCCCTACCGTGTGAAGGTAATGCTCTACCACTGAGCCAACCGACCGAATTGGTGCGATAAGTATATCGTGCAGTGGGGTCACTTGCAAGACATTCCTATGGCGTCAATCCCGCTGAGGCAGGGCACTACGTCTCGGTTTATTCCTCGTTGTTTGTTTCTTCGGCGGTAGTTTCTTCCGGCTCGGTGCTTGTGGTCGCCGGGGAATCCGGCGATGCGTCCACAGGGGTACGGCGACGCAGACGCGTGGTGAACCCTCCCGCACCCGCGGCTCGTGTGCGGCGTCCGCGCACCGCACTGTCCAGAAGTCCGACGGACTCTTGCGCCTCTACTGCCGGCGTGACAGGTGCGTCGCTTTCAGGGTCGTTCGATTCTATTGGCTCGACTTGTCGCAACGGCACCATTTCGGCTTCGTTCGGTAGCGCAACCGGATCATCAGACACCGCGACCGGATCGTCATTCAACGGAGCCTCCGAGAACGGCAATAGCTCGTCGAGCGTGGGACGGCGACTCGCTTCCGGTTCGGCGGACACTCCATTCGGCGCATCGCCGAGTTGGCCCGGTTGGGCGAATAAACGCGCCATCATATCGGCGACCGGATCGAACGGTATGTCGCCAACTGGCTCTGACGTTTCCGCGGTTGCGAACGGGGCGAACATTTCCCCTTCCTCGAAAGATAAGAGGGGTAGCAGGGCGTCGGCATCGAAAGCCGTCGCGCCCTGAGTCAGGTCCGCGAGAGCAAATACGGCATCCGCGGCGGCGATATCGACTTCCCCCTCTTCCTCGTCGTTGGGTTCGTCGGTTTCGCTGGCATCCGTTGACGCCTTTTCGCCGCGCCCGCCTCGGCGGCGGCGGCGACGTTTCTTGCGGCTGGCTTCGGATTCTACGCCGGTATCATCTTCCTTATCCAGTAGAGCGATCTCCCCGGCGAGAGCGGCTTCGAACTGCGCGATGTCTTCGGCAGAAACCGATAGCTCTACCGGATATAGGCGCGTCGGCTGCGGCCCCGTCGGGATCGCTCGCGGAGATATCGGCCCTGGTGGAGCCGCGTTACTGCTTTCAAACACGAACGCGCTTGCCAGAACCGGAAGCTCCTCTTCGGTGAGCGCGGGAGGCGCGGCGTCCCACACTTCCGGCGCGAGATTGAAGCGGGCGGAGAGTTCGTCCGGCGTTGCCCAGACAAGGAGACGGGTTGTGCGGGCGTTTGTTTGCACACGTACCCCGTAGCCATTCGCGCCGAGCAGTTCGCCCGAAACGACGTCGTAGACAGCGGCCTCGCTCCGTGTCGGACTGTACAGCGTTATCCCGCCGCTTTGTGCGGAATGAACCGCGGCGAAACCATCCCCCGCGACCTGCACGACGTCATCGTCGGGCGTTACGACCGGCACCGCTGCCAGGCGATACAAGCCCTGCACCAACGGCAACGGCAGATCACGCTCGCCGATAAACACCGACTGCCAGCGCGAATGCTTGCGGTACGCGAGCGAGGGATTACCGCTTGTCACGTATTCGCCGAGGATTTGCGCCTTCGGATCTACCACGGTGAGGGACGGATTGACACGCTTTTCTTCGCCGAACCGCTCTCCCTTCGCGTTCTCCGTCAGCGCGAAGCGTCCGTCGGTCACCACCGTACCCGTACGGGAGCCCCACGGCTGGAGGCGCAACTGGATGCCGATGGTTTCGGAAAGCTCGGCAATGTTGCCCGACTCGCGGACACCCGGCGCGAACAGCCAGGCGAAAGTACGCCCGTCGTCTTGCCATCGGTTCTGCAAGACCGTCCGTATCGCCACCGGCAGGTGGAACGCATTCAGGAAAACGAACAAGCGGGGGCTGACGGGAAATTCCGGCTTGAGCAGATCGGAGAGCAGGTAAAACCCGACCGACGCGCCGGCACGCGCGAAAATATCGCGGTGCCGCCCAATCAGTTGCGGCAAGAGTGACGGCTCTTCATCACCGCTCATGTCGAACAAAGATTGCTCGTCCACGAAGACGGCGACATGCGGCGCGGCGACGGCGTTAGGCGAAGCGCGGCGCATATCGGCGACGGTTTCCATCAGACCGACAAGGCTACCGAGATGCTCCCAAGTAGCGTCGTCGTCCAGCCAACCCTCGCCCCAAAGATCCATCCACGAAATACCGCACCCTTTGGCGAGGACCGTTCCCACGTTGCGGGAGTGGACGGCTCGGGTACCCTCCTCGGTGGCGATCTTCGGGTTGTACAGGTCCTCGGTCGGGCGCATAGCGAGATGCGTTTTCGTATCGTCTTCCGCGATGAACAGTTTTCCGGCGAGGTGAATCGAATCTACCGGAACCGGAACCGGCGCGGAACCGCCCGGCAAACGCCCGGCGTAGGAAAGCGGCGCGGTAAGGATGTCCACATTCGGCGAAGAAAGCACGTCGCCCAACGCGTAGTGCCCACAGTTCGGGCGGGCGATTTCCAGGGTGTAACCGTACGAGACGGCGACGGCTAACCGAGACGCGCTGGCTTCCTTAACGATTGCTCCCAGCTGCACGATGCGATCCGCAGTGATGACACTGGTATAGGCATAAAAGTCGGCGAGCCGCATCTCGCGGTCGCTCAGGAAGATGGGCTGTGTGCCGTTTCCGGAGGTGGCGGCAGCAAACGCCTCCGGTGACGGTATTTCCGCCGTGTCGAACGTGACCGTTCCGTCATACCACGCGGAGCGCAACGCGACTTCGTTGTTGCGATACTGGTATTTAAGCCATTCACGGAACGCGGAGGTGTTCGCGGGTGAGCGGTCGGCACCGACGCCTTTCGATTGGAACCACTCCCCGTGTTCGAGATAAATGCCGAGCGTGCGTTTCGCGTGTTCCCCCTCCGCGAGATGTTCGATAGCGGCGCGGAGTGCGTCTTTCGCTTCTCCGCCCCAGAATAACTCACTACCGATGGATACATCGCCGAATTCGCCGTTCGCGAAAGCCGCCATTTCTTCCGGGTTTGCCCTTTCCCAGGACGCAGGCGGGGAAAAAATCAATCGGGGGAGCACAAAGGCATCCGGCGCATTCTCGGCGACCAGAGCGAATGTATCATCCAGGGCGTCGAAACGTCGGTCGCCAGCTTTGCGTTTCCAGGGGAGATGTGCGAGCAACGTGAAGAGGCGGACTCCGGACGCATAGGCGCGTTTGATCTGTCGGACCGCAATTTCGCGGGCGATTTCGGGCTCATCGGCGACCTCGGTATTGACGAACAGAAACGCGGGCAGAACCGGCGAACCGTTGATCAGAAGCTGCGGCACACCGTTGTTTTGTGCGACGGCAACGTGGGGCAAGCGTTCGAGCGTTTCCGCGGGGAGGGGGGTGTACTCCGGGACGACCGCAGCGAAGATGGGAACGGTTGGTGCGCCGGTCGTCGCCACCTCTCCTATGTCGCCCGTGCTGAAGAGAACGCTACCCAGGAGCGCCGCAGCTTGTGCGACGGTGACCACGACCACGCCGTCCTTCGTCAAAATCCGGCGGGTCGTTCTCGGGGCACGTACGCCCCGTTTGCGGGCAGGTGACGACAACTCGCCGGGTGCGGATTCCGCGGCGAGTTCATCGCTCGCGCTTACGGGAAGCGCGGGGAGCGGTAAGGTCCTGGCAAGGACACGCGCCCCACGTTTGCGTAGCGGACCGGTTTGCGGCGGATTGTCTTGCATAGCGACGGAGGGATTCTCCGTGCCGCCCCCGTTGCGCCCCTGCCCACGACCACGGCGGTTATTGCGGCGGTTTCGCGACGACTTTTCGGCAGGCGCCGTCTCGCCGATCACTTCTTCCAGAATCGCTTCGCTTTCGGCGAGCAGTTCGCGCAAAGAAGGACCGTCCCCTTCCAATCGCTCTTCAGTGTCCTCAGTCGGGACCGCTACCGATGCCGCATCTACCGCGGTCGGTTCGATCAGTTTTTGGTCATCAACGATATTTCCGGTCACGAGAATAGATTCGTCCGGCGCGATGATTATCGCCTCTGGTTCCGCCGCCGCCGGGCGTCGCGGACGGCGGGTGCGCTTCGGTGTTTCCGGGGCAGGCTCCGGTTCGGGAGCAATAGCAGGGGTGGTCTCCTTCGTGTTTTCCGCGGTTGTGACGGCTTCATCGGAGGCAACGGCTTTCGGACGACGCACACGGCGTGGTTTCGCCGGGGCAGGTTCGTCGCTCGTATCAGAGGGGGTGACGGTAATAACGGACGTGTCGCTTTGCAACGATTCGTTCGCTTCGGAACCGCTCGCAAGCGGCTCGGTTTGGGTAGCCGTAGGGTCCGCGGGCGCGGTCTCTACGGTGTCAAGGGACGGGGCGGCAGTTTGCCGACGGCGCATATGAAAAAACTCCTGATTCCGTATCTTTTCGGGGGGAGTGCTTCGGAAGATATACGTTTGCCGCTGGGCGATACAACGCCTATTCAGTCGCGGGGCTCGGATCGAGACGGCGCGTTGGCGACGATACAGCAGGTGTGGACACTGCGCAAGCAATTTTGCGAACGGGGCAGGGACAGGCGAGAACGCCGTCCGCTTTTTCGGCATGTAGCGCGACTGCAACAGTTTTCCGTGAAGTCACTGTTCGATCACGTCCGTTCGTGTCTGATGTCCGGCACCTCCCCGTCGCGCGTTTTCCGCGACGACTGGCGAGAACGTTCTTTTCCGGTGCACTCCCACGACAATGTGTGAGCCATTCGCGCCTCGCCGGTTCGTCGCCTCGTCGCTCTTTGCCGCCCTCATTCGGTCGGCATCCAACGCGGCTCCCATCTACGAACCTAAAAGGTCGCGAAAAAATCCATGAGCGATTCAAATATCACGGCGGGTTACCGCTCGATTTCTGATTGCTCTGCCGCGATTATATCACATGCTCGGATTGTGCGTCAAAAGGAAATACCTGGTTTAGCCGGGTTCCTACGAGTATTATTCTGTTTCCCCTGCTCGACCTTCTTTCGCCGCGATCAATTCGGCGAGTCTCTTCAAAGGAGAATCAACGGCACTAGATGCCCGCGTGTCCGCTCCGCCGTCATCGATTCGCTTCAGGGTCACACCTTCCGGCAATTCGATTTCGTCGCACTCGTCCAGACATTCCACACGAGTCGGTGCCGCGAGAAGAACATACTGGCGCAGGAGGTCACCGAGGTCGAGGATATTACCTTTGATTACCGCCCCGTTCTCGTCGGCGTCTACGGCTTGTACATCGTCCGCCGAAGACCACGCCGAGTTTTCTGCGACAAGATCAAATTCCTCTTCGATGTCGGTCTCTACCGGTGTCAGGACAGGGCGAAGACACCGGGCACATTCCATGGATAAAATCGTTTCGGCCCGCCCCCGCAGAATGAGTGCTGCCCCCGTGTTGGTCAGAGTGACTTCGCCTGTGATTGGTTCGGCAAGGTCCAGTTCATCGCCGTCGCGCGCCGCGATAGCGAAACGGTGCTTGTAAAACTGCCCCACGGTCCGGGCAATCTCCGAAATGTCGAGGCGGCGATCCCCGGCGCCCGGTACGCCGTTTGTCCCGGCGGTGATCGCCGTGCCGTTCGAGTGACGTCCCGGCTTGCGCTCGCCCTTCGCCGAAAGACGGTCGGCCCCGGCGGATTCCGAGACCGGCTTGACGCCCCCTTCGACAGGGTCCAGATCGTTGTGATACGCGAAACGGGAGTGACTTTCGTTGCCTTCCGCTTCGGAAAAAGAGTTCGGATTCATACGCTTATTGTATCGCGACGGCACGAGGTTTTGTAAAGAACAGACTCATTTAACGTACAACCGGATGGTTGACGAACCACGTTACCCGCTCTTCCCTTGCTCCGATTCGAGCCATGCCATCGTTTCAGCGATCCGCTCCTGCTCACCCTCACTACGGGCGATTTCTGCCTGGTACGCGGGCAGTTCATTTTTTACGGCAAGGGCATTGAGTTCCGCCTGATGCCGTGCGGTCTGATAGTTCTCGTACAACGTCGCATGCTCCGGGTTGAAGCGACCGAAAAGGTTCCGCTTCGGCGCGACGGCTAGGTTGACGTTAGATTGCTTTGCCGCGCGTACCAATTTATCGGCGTCTTCTTTCCATTTTTTCTTCTCGGAAAGAATCCGTTCGATTTGCCGACGCGGACGAATCAACCGCTGCTCGATCGCCGCGCTTTCCGCTTCGAGCGCCTTCTGCGCATGGGAGTACAGCGCGTTGGCTTGAGCCGTCGCCGTTTGCACGATGCCGAGCGCGGCGGGATAGGAGAGCGCTGCGTTATGCTGCTTGATCAAGGCGTGCGCCTCGGCAATCCCGGCGGTAAGCGTTTCGGGTAGCGGAATCGTCGTGCCGGACCGTTCTGCTGCCACACGCAGACTCTCTTGCGTGGCGGCGAGGCGGTTGACCGCGTGGGTCGCTTTGCGTTCCCCGTTTTCGAATATATGCCAGAGGGTTTCGGAGAGTGGGGTCAGGACCGGCAGGAACGCTTCGTCGGCAAGCACGGTCAAAGCGCGGCTCGGTTCCAGTACGAATACTTTCCGTAGGAACGCCGCGGCTTCATCCGTTTTTTTAGACGCCGCGGCATAGCGGGCGGCATCCAGGAGCGTCTCAGGATCGTCTGCATAAAGCGACACCGCGCGGGACATCGTATCGGACGCTTCGCTGTATTTGTTTTGCAGAAACTGGAGATAAGCGCGGTGCCGCTGACTCAGATAGTAGAAAATATCCTGCGTCGCTGCGCTGAGTCGATACGCCTGATAAAACGCTTCCTCAGCTTCCGACAGTTGTGCTCCCTGCTTCCACATAATCCACCCTATTTGAAACCAAACCACGTAGTTCCTGTTTCCGATTGCTCCCTCTTGCGCTTCGCGGAACAGTTGTAAAGCATCCTTGAATTCTTCCTGTTGATCGCGCCCGGTAGAGGTCATTCCATTTTTTGTCGCTCGTGCCGCTTCGATCAGCAGTTGCGACTCGCCACCCGCGAAGGCTGGGTTACTCAGAACCTGTTCCACCTGCGTTCCGCGTTCGCGGAGCCGGTGCTGACGGGCGGAAAGGTCATGTGCGACAATATTGGCGGGAGTGAACGCCGCGGTCCCCGTCGGCTCCGGCGCGGTCAACACTGCGATCAAAGCAGGTATGGATCCGGTCTTATTTTTACCGGCAGCTGTCCGGAGATGCCCGATGGCAAGCACACGTTGCGCTTCGTGCAAATAGTGCAGATATTCCGTGAACGGTGCCTCGTCGGGGCTTCCTGCGGCAATTCGTTCTAATTGATATTCGTTGTCAAGGAGACGCTCTGCGACTCCCTCCGCAGGTATGGAGGGGAAATAGCGGCGTAGAAACGGAGTAGGCATAAGGTATCGATCCTAATCCCGGCGGCTTTGAGCTCTTCGGGCACGTCGTACCAAAAGAGTACAGGCGCGTAAACATAATCGGGAGGTGTGACAAAATCGTTCAGGGGCGAACAAATATTATTGCCCCTTTTGTTGATTATGCGCTGATCTCCCGGAATCCTGCCACATAAAGTGTGTCACGCAGATATTTTCATTCCGTCGGGTGATTGTACCGTCAGTTCCTCGGGCTTATCGAACCGTTGCCGGTAGTAACGCAACAAGTGTGCGTCAACAACTCAATAAGCCAGCCGCCTACATCGGCGTGAGCAGAAAGGCGTGCCGTTTCCCTCCGATGACCCCCTGCCCGACGATTTGTCCGTGGGCGTTGATGTCGCGTGCCGTTTCCAGGTGCCAGCCGGATCTCATCGCGGACCGCACGAGATGTTCGTTCAGGTCTATCGGCTCCGCGTTCGGGCTGCTCCAGATCACCGCCCGTCCGTTCTGATTCGGCCCCGATGATTGACCGACGATCGCGCCATGCCCGTTGATAGCGTACGCCGCACTGCCGTCACCGCCCCGTAGGGTACCTAGATCGCGGGGGGCATCGCCGCCGTTCGCAGACGCCACGAACGCATGGACCTTGCCCTGTTTCGTCTGGGAATATCCGACAATGGTTCCATTTTCGCTGACCGCGCAAGCCGCCCCGGAGTTACCGCCGAGCGTCCCCAGGTCGAGCATCGGCCCGTATTCCGAGTCCCACACGAAGGGGTGGGTCCGGCGGGTTCCGTTTTCGGTATCGGGCAGATCGGCCTTTCCCACCACGGTGCCACTGGCATTGACTGCCAGCGCAAAACTGTGTGATCCCCCCAGCGTCCCGAGATTGGACACCCTGTTGTTTCGCCAGAGTGTCGCCTGTGCTATTGTGGCGCCACTTTTGTCGGTGCCGCCGGTCAATGACGCCCCGACGACGGCGACTACCGACGTGGCGTTATTGAGACGGTATTCGCTGATACTTTCCGCCCGCGCAAAACGAAAGCCGTCCGCCGGAGGAAGATAGATGCGCCGGGAACCGTTCCAGATGAAAGCATTTTGTTGCCCGCTCCGATATGAGGAACGGTATGCGAAACCGGCGACGTAGCCGTTGTCCGCGATGGCCACGCCTTGGGAGTGACGATATACCGAGCCCGAGGTTAGGTCCTGCAAACCCTCGTCATCCCATAGAAAGGCGTGACCGCGAGTCCCGCTGGGATAAACTTGCGCGGTTCCGACGACCTGCCCGAAGTCATTCACGCTGAACGCACTGCTATCTTTGCCGCCAAGTGTACCGAGATCCGTAACCGAATAGCGGGGCAACTCCGGCGCCGGTAGCGCGGCGCGCGCCACTTCGGCGGCGCGTACGAGAGCCGGGCGGAGCGGCAGGATCGTCGCGGTGCCCTGCGCGACCAGTAGTCCCGCCGCGACGCCGCGCCATATCACAGGAACCGGCGCACCGGAACCCTCGCGCGAAAGGGTCCGCAGGCGGCGCTTGATCTGGCGAAATCCGCGCGATGCGGGGGCCGCCATCGCCATCGCCGGGAGCGGCGAATGGGCATGTTCGGCGACACGAACAAGGAGCGAAGCATAGGTAGACGGTGACGAGCCACACGCCGTTATCGCAAGTAGGTCACACGATTCTTCCCGTGCGGAGGTGATTTCGTTCGCCGTATAGTGGGCAGGGGGCAAAAACCAGAAAACAGTCCGCAACAAAAACGGCACAATTTCCCACAGGAGGTCGCCGCGCCGGATGTGGGCACACTCATGCGCGAGCGCCATCTGACGGGTCGCGGGTTGCTCCGCGAGAAAGGCGGCGGGCAACACAATCGTCGCACGAAACATTCCGACCACGAAAGGAGCCGATGTACGCAGGGACACCCGCAAGGTCGGTACGTGATTTAGACCGAGTTTCTCGGAAACGAGTCGCACATCGGCTAACGTGGACGCGTTCTCGCAAACGTCGGAACCAGTGACCAATCGCCGGACGGCGAGTGCGCCGGTGATACTGCGCCATATCATCGCGACTAAGCCGAGCAGATAAATCGAAACGACCGAAAAGAGCCAGGGAGTGAGGGCGCGTTGGGCATCCTGGCGTAGCACAGATAATCGAAACGTAGAAAGGGAGTATGCGGATTGCGGGACTATCTTCGTCGCAACGATTTTTTCCTCCCTTGCCGAAGGTATACTTTTGTTCGCGACTGGCACCTGCGGCACCGGAGCAACCCGCCCTGCCTGAGCGACAGTCTTTTTCGCCAGTCCGGTCAGCGTGTAGTAATGCTCCGCTTTGAGCAGGGGAACCCTTAGCGCGGAAACACCCATCACCGCCAGAACAAGACCAATCAGGAACTTCGCGCCGACAAGCCACCAGAGCCAGAACCGCACGGGAGCGGTTAGTTTTCCGACGGCACGACAAGCGAGTACAGCAAACCCGGCGACGAGCAATCCCCCGCCCGTCGCCTGGCAAAGTGCTATGATCACGTCTCGCGCCATCGTTTGCATATGTTGGTGGTTAGGAGTTAGTGGTCATCACCGGTGGATGGTGCTGGGGAAATTCTTCCGTCTGACCACGAATCACTATCTCTCCATATCGTTGACCAGCTTCTTGAGTTCGGCGACCTCGGTTTCGGACAGACCGTCCGGCGTGTCGGCGAGGTAAGCGACGAAGGGGGACAGCGATCCACCGAGCGTTTTTTGAACGAAATCGCGCACCAGATTATGGAGAACCGCTTGCGGGGCGACCGCGGAGCTATACCGGAAAGATCCTTCCCCATCGGCTCCTTCGCGAACAAGGTAACCTTTTTTGCGCAGCCGCTCCATCATCGTCAAAATAGTGGTGCGTGCCCTCCCGCGCGGCGTGCCCCATTCATCAGCGACCTCGCGCACCGTCACCGGGGCGCGGTGCGCGACGAACCGCAAAACCTCTAGTTCCTGATCACCCAGCGTCGCATCCGGCGCATCGGCTGTTGGCGTTTGTGTTGTCATCGTACCCCGGATTATACGACAAGACTAACACCGTAGTCAAGCGGTGTGAAGTGTTCCACTCCCCGGTTTGCGATACGATACAAATGCCGATTTACGCCGGGCTCGAGCCGGCGAAAACGCGCCCATTCACCATGCAAACTGCCGGTATTTATATACATATCCCCTTCTGCACTAAAAAGTGCGGGTACTGCGATTTCAACGCGTATTCCGGGTACAAGGATGCGACCAAAGCACGATACATAGACGCGCTTTGTCAGGAAATAGTCACCCGGGCAGACGATCAAGCACGCATCCCGACTATCTTTTTCGGCGGAGGGACGCCGACGATTCTTGCGGCGAGCGATCTGGTGCGAATATTGAACACGGTTCGGGAAAATTTCGTCGTGGACGCGGACGCGGAAATTTCCACCGAAGCGAACCCGTCGGATGCGGACGAGGCATATCTGCGAACTTTGTGCGAGGCGGGGTTTAATCGGCTGTCATTCGGCGTGCAGACGTTTGACGACCGGTTGTTGCGGACGATCGACCGGATTCATTCGGGGCAAGACGCCGTCGGCGCGATAAAGAAAGCGAAGCGTGCCGGGTTCACCAATATTTCTATCGATCTGATGTTCGGGTTGCCGCGTCAAACCCTTGCGGATTTTGATCGCAGTCTCGATGCCGCGTTCGCGCTGGACGTGCCACACCTTTCGATATATGGCTTGATTGTCGAGGAGCGCACGCCGTTTCACGCGCGGCGGGAGCGCGGGAAGTTACCACTCCCTTCCGAAAATGTCGAAACCACGATGTTCGCTCACGCGATGGAAAGAACGGCAAACGCCGGTTACTCGCGGTACGAGATTTCGAACTACGCCCGACCCGGGTTTGAGTCCCGGCACAATCAGATCTACTGGTGTAACGAATCGTATTTCGGGTTCGGTGCGGGTGCGGCGGCATATCTGGACGGCGTACGCTCGATGAACGAGAAGCATCCTGTCCGTTATGCGGAACAGGCGGTGGCGGGGAATGTCCCCATCGTCGAAAGCGAACGTCTGAGACCCGAAGAAACCATGGGCGAGACCATGATGGTCGGTCTGCGTCTCGCGAAAGGCGTGGACCTGACGCGGTTCGCCGAGCGGTTCGGCGTCCGGGCTGAGGAGCAGTTTTCCGGCGCAATCGCACGGCAGACCGAGCGCGGTTTGTTAGAAAACACGGGCACCCACTTACGGCTCACAAACCGCGGCGTTTTCCTGGCGTCCGAAGTAATGACGGAGTTTGTTTAGATGTCGGGCATTGAAACGGTGGATGAGTCCGCTGTTTCAATGCCCGACACCCGGTCAGTGCTCTGCTGCCGCCGCGCGAAGTGCGGCGATTCCGCCCGGCACACCGCCGCCGTGGTGAAACACGTACGAGCCGGCTATCAAAACATCCGCGCCGAGTCCGACTAGGTTCGGCGTCGTGCGGTCATCTACCCCGCCGTCCACAGAGATCAGAAAAGAAGCACCCTCCCGTTCGCGCAACCGTGCGATGTCACCGATCTTGTCGCCCGCCGCCGGGATGAACTTTTGTCCCCCGAAACCGGGATTTACCGTCATCACGAGGACGAGGTCGATATCATCCAGCACGTAGAGCAGCGAATCCAGCGGGGTCGCCGGATTGAGCGCGACGCCCGCTTTGCGACCGAGGGCACGGATCGCCGCGAGGGTGCGTTGCAAATGCGGGGTCGCCTCCGCGTGGATAGTTATCAAGTCCGCGCCCGCCGCCGCGAACGGCTCGATGAAGTCATAGGGCCGCTCGACCATCAGGTGAACATCAAACGGTGTGGTCGGATGATCGTCGCGCAGTGCCTTGAGCAGGTCGGCACCGAACGAGAGATTGGGTACGAAGTGGCCATCCATCACGTCGAAGTGAAGCCAATCCGCCCCGCCATGCACACATTCCCCCGCACTTTCGGCGAAGTGAGCGAAGTCGGCGGCAAGCAACGATGGCGCGATTCGGACCTGCCCCTGGGAAAGGGGCTGCATATCCGGACTGCTTTCGATGCGCGGGGGCGCGGAAACTGCGATAGGCGGCAAACTCATGGGGCTTTCTCTCCGGCACCGGGCCACGGGGGACCGGTTATCTTTTGTTGTAAAACGTCGTTATCATACACACGGAATGTGATTTTACTCCCGTACCCCGCCACTTCGAGCGGCACTTTATCGCCCGCATTGTGGGATTCGGTAATCAGAGTGCGTGTCCCCCGGCTGTCGGTGACATCGATACGAATGATGTGAGAATTCGTATCGGACGGGACGTCATACTCCACCGTAAGCGACGATTCTTTCTCGTTTTCTACGACGGTGTTTTCATCCACCGGCGGATCGATCGGCGGGTCCTCACTAGGGATAGGACCTTGCGGTGCGATCGGTTCCGGGCCCTTAGAGATAATGAGATCGATACGGGTTCCACGCGCCCGATTTTCGCCTTCGGGCGGGATCTGCTGAACGATGTTGCCCTTAGCCGTCATCACGTCCCACTCGTACTTTTTCTCGCCGATGCGCAAACCTTCTTTTTCCAACACCTGACGCGCTTTGTCGAAGGAAACATCGAAAACGTCCGGAACGATCACCATCCGCGGTCCTTTGGAAACCCAGACGGTCACCTTTTTGTTTTCGCGGATGTGGCGCCCCGCCTCGGGGCGCATCTGATAAATACTGTCTTCCGGATATTTGTCGTTGAACTGCTCGTTGACAATCTCCACCAAGAACTTACGCTCCGCGCCGAGGGACTTGGCTTCCGTGAGCGATTTCCCGACCAGGTTCGGAACAATCACATCCGTCGGGGGTTCGAGGGCGAGAAACATCAGGTTCACCACGTAGCCGCATGTCGCGACGAATATGGTAGCAAGAAACAGATTCAACGGCAAGAGCCAGCTGAATGAGAACCCCTTGCGCTTTTGTGCTGGTACGGCAGACATCAATTCGTCCTCCTCCGGGTCGATGTGATCTATGGTCGGCGGCAATTCGTGCGTGGTCGGTGGCTCGGCATCAACGACTGGCGACACGACTTCGGGAACGGGGTCCGGTTTCTCTACCGGTTTGCTAACCACGCCCCACTTGCCGTTGACCACTTTGGGCGTCGGCATCACGGCGGTCCCGGCTTCGTCGAATGTCGCCCGGATGGAGTCCGCCATCGGAGCGTCGGGGCGCGGCTGATGATCCAGAGGCGACCACGAGAGCGATCGCCCGAATCGCAGGGCATCGCGAATCGTTCGCAGGTCGACAATCAGATCCGCGGGCGTCGCATACCGGTCGGAAGGGCGTTTCGCGAGTAGCTTTTGCGTGACGCCGTCGATGGCACGCGGAACAACGTTCTGCTGATCGTTGAGCGACGGCACGGGTTCATTGGCATGACGGCGCGCGATAGTAAGCGCATCGCCATCCCCGCCGAACGGCAGCGCCCCCGTGAGCATTTCGTACAGAATCACACCCAGGGCATACAGATCCCCGCTCGTTGTGGGTGTTCCCGTCGCCCACACTTCCGGTGCCGTATAGGGCGCGGACGGCAGGAATAATGCCGGGTTCTCACTGGCGGCGAAAGATTGTGCCTCGGAAACACCCCATGCCGTCAGCTTGATGGGTGTTTCCGGTCCGGTGAGGACATGACCAGGGCGCACGTCGCCGTGACAAACATTCCGATCGGCGGCATATTGCAACGCGTCCGCGAGGTTCATCAGCACGTCCACCGCGACGGAGTGTGCGAGCGGGGCGTTTCGGCGTATCCGCTCCCCCAAGTCGAGGCCGGCGATATACTCTTCGACGAGAAAACACGAAACGCCTTTCGCCTCGTCCGCGCCGACATCGAACGGACGGGCGATGCCGACGTGCGCCAATCCCAGAACGTCCCCGACCCCGGCGCGGACCGCCGACAGGATTTCCGGGTTATCCGCGTGATGGGCAAGCAGGGTTCTGACAATCACCTCACGGTTCTGCTGAGCGTCGTGAGCGCGAAACGTCGCGAACAGCGTCGACTCGCCGAGCAATTCGAGTAGTTCGTATCGCTGATTCAACATTCGAGAAACGAGTGCCGAGGGTGATGCCGACCGGGCAGTGGGATTAGACTGCATTGGCCGATTCCTCCGTTTGCTTGGAAACGAGGCGTAGGACGAGAGTCGCAATAGAAATCAGCAAAAAACCCGCATAAATCGATACAGAAACGGGCAAGTCTACCGATTTTCCCTTCGCCGTCTCGTACGCGAAAACTTGCTCCCCGATGCCGAAAAGATATGGCGCGAGGGGGACCACCGCACCGAACAAAAAAACAAGACAAAAGTATAGTTCGCGCAAGACAGACATAAGCGTTCGCCTTCCGTTTTATCATATCGAGCGGGGCGGGGCTAAACGACCGCGAAGCGCGGCGCTTTCAAGACGGTCGCGAATCTATCGAAACCTCTCTGCTGAGCCGGGCAGACTCGTACGCCGCGAGCACGACCGAAAGGTTTTCCCGCCCGACACTCGCCGGTGAAATGTTCTCCGCGCCGTTCAAGACCGTGTCTAAATACCGACCGACCATCGCCGCGAACGAATCACCGTTGCGCTCCAGCAGTACCTGTTTCGACTCGGGAGAGTCGCGCCGATATTGAACCAGTGCTCCCTGCGGTCCCCCGAGTGTCAGAACCCCGTCGGTCCCGAACACGATACAGTTCGCTTCCGGGACCCATATTCCCGCCGCCTGCGATGCGAACAGCGTCCCGAGATGCCCGCCGGAAAACCGGGCGTTGACAACGGCCGTATCCTCGCCGCCGAGTTCGGGACGGAACCGCGTGGTGTAACAGGAAACAGCGGCGATCGGTCCCCCCAGATGGAGTAACAGATCGATGGCATGAATCCCGCCATCTAAAAGTTGCCCGCCACCGGTTATCGCGGGGTCATAGCGCCACCCGGTAGTCATGTAGACGCCGCCCTGCCAGTGTGCCGCCCGCGCCTGTATTCCCACCACGGTACCTATCTGTCCCGCGGCGATCAACTTCTCCGCCAGGAGCGCCGCCGGGAGGGTGCGGTTCGTTTCGCCATAAAAAAGAACCACACCCGCAGATGCCGCCGCCTCGGCCATGGCGTCGCATTCCTCCAGCGTGCGTGCGAGCGGTTTCTGGCAAAGGATGTGCTTCCCCGCCCGCGCCGCCGCGATCACGGCTTCGGGGTGAATGTGATGCGGCGTGCATACCTCGATCGCATCGACGCCAGGGTCGGCGAGGACTTCGTCGATGCTGGTTACAGCGCGCGCGTCGCCGACGAGAGACGCGCGGGACGCGGCTTTTTCGGGATCGATATCACAACACACCACGATACGGGCGCGGTCGGTATGCTGGGCATATGCATCGATGTGATTTTCGCTGATGATGCCACAGCCGACGAGGGCGACGTTCAAATGGTTCATAGGACTTGTGATTTTACGGCTCCGTTTCCACTGGCGCAAGGACGACGGCGGTGCGCGACGGCAGATACAGGTAGACACTCTGTGCCCGCCCGCCGAAGGGTTCCGAATGGCGGGCGAAACGGGTCCCCGGTTCGATCCGTGCGTGACCGCCGAACGACCCGCTGTCGGTATCCAGAATCAAGGCGTAGTCCTGTGGGTCGGGGACCGGTATTCGGTATGCCGTGTACGATGCCGCGGGATGGAAATTGACCGCGAAAACCAGTGGCCCGCGCCGGTAGACCAGGACTTTATCGCCCTCGTTGATGGATAATTCCTCGACCAGAGGGTCCGCCAGGAGATGATGCCGCTTGTCCAGCGTTTGTAGCGCGGCGTCGAACACCTCCAACTCGCCATACCGCAGGTCGTCGCGGTCGGCGAGCGACCACTGGCGGCGTGCATGCTGGAACGATTCTTCGTTGCCCTCGCGGGGGAAATCTACCCACTCGGGATGCCCGAACTCGTTCCCCATGAAGTTCAAATACCCTTCCCCGGAAAGGGTGAATGTCACCAGACGGATCAGCTTGAGCAGGGCGATCCCGCGATCGACGACAAGGCTCGTACTTTCTTTGCCCATGCTCCAGTACATTTCCTGGTCCATGAGCCGGAACGCCAGCGTCTTATCGCCGACCAGCGCCTGATCGTGCGATTCGGCGTAGCCGACATGCTTCTCACTCCAGCGCCGGTTGACCAGAGTCCGGTAAATCTCGGTTATATTCCAGTCCTCGTCCCGCCGGTCTTGAACCAGCTTGATCCAGAAATCGGGCACCCCCATCGCCAGACGGTAGTCGAACCCGACACCGCCTTCCGCGACAGGCCGCGCGATCCCTGCCATGCCGGAGACGTCCTCGGCGATCGTGATCGCTCCGGGATGCACGGTGTGCGCGAGAACATTCGCCAGTTGCAAGTACAGGACGGCGTCCTCTTCCGTATTCGGCGGGAAGTAATCCCCGTAGGACGAGAACGCTCGCTCCAGCCCATGGTCGTGATACAGCATGGACGTTACGCCGTCGAAACGGAAGCCGTCGAAACGAAACTCCTCCAGCCAGTAGCGGACATTGGAAAGCAGGAACCGCCGCACCTCATACTTGCCGTAATCGAACAGGAGCGAGTCCCACGCAGGGTGCTGCCCGCGCTCACCCGGATGGAAGTAATGACTATCGGAACCATCGAACCGGTTCAAACCCTCGTTGATGTTTTTCACCGCGTGACTGTGGACCAGATCCAGAAGCATCAGAACCCCGTGTCGGTGCGCCTCATCGACGAGTCGCTTCAACTCTTCCGGCGTCCCGAATCGCGACGACACGGCGAAAAATGACGACACGTGGTAGCCGAACGAGGCGTAGTAGGGATGCTCCTGTATCGCCATCAACTGCACGGCGTTGTAGCCCAGTTTGACGATTCGCGGCAAAATATTCTCCCGGAACTCATCGTAGGAGCCGACTTTGCCCGCTTCCTGTGCCATCCCGACGTGTGCTTCGTAGACTCGTAGCCCCTCCCCCTCGGGCAACGTCGGAAGGGGATTTCGAAACGCATAACCCTGCCCGGCGCTTTCCGGGAGCCAAACCTGCGCGGAATAGTCGTGCGTCTTGGGATCGGAGACGACGCGGAGGGCATACGCCGGCACGCGATCCCGGCGCGAGCCGTCCGCACCGACGACGTGGACTTTCACCCGCGCGCCATGCCCCAGTCGCTCGCTGTAAAGAGCGTCTGGTAGAAACAGATGCCAGACGCCGAATTCATCCCGCGCCAGGGGGTGCGTGTCGCGGTTCCAGTTATTGAAATCGCCGATCAGCCGCAGGGATTGTGCGCCGGGTGCCCATTCGCGGTACCAGACCCCGCCTTCGCCGTGCGACTCGCCACGAGTAAAACCGAAGTAGCGATGCCCGATAGAGATTTCGCCGGTTAGCCCGCCTGTTTGTCCGAACGAGCCGAGGGTTTCGCGCACACGGCGGATACGTTGACGGATCGCTTCGGCGTGCGGCGCAAGCCACGGGTCGACCTGCACAAGACCAGGTGGTTCGGAAAGGCCAACGCCACCCGCGATGCTGGCAAGGTCATCATTCATACGTGCTATTTGGCGTAACGTCAGGGAAAATCCTGTTTTTGTTTGACGGGATGTGTGTCGATGCAAAGCACCGCACCGTGGTCCGGGTCAGAATTGATAAAACACTCCCCCCGCCAGTTGCACGATCCGGATATCGGTAACACCCCGCCCGCCCTCGGCATCCCCTTGGTCCGCGATCAAGGAAACCGCATCGCCATGCTGGTACTTCCCTTCCGCAAACAATCCGAATCGGGGGGTCGTGAGGTAGCGCACGCCGCCGAAAAGCTGATACCCCCAGCCGTTGGGGTGATACTTTTCCTTCGCCCTCAAGCCACCGACGGTGTTGATGCTGTACAGATACGTGTACTGGGGACCGCCCCCGACATAGGGTTGCAAGCGACCATCGGGGTATTTTTCGTTCACGGATACGGGAACCCGATAGATCACATTAAGCGAGATACCGTTGATGCCGTTCGCGATGTAGTATCTTTGAATGCGATCCGAAAGCCGTTCTGTGGCACTCACCGTTTGACCCTGCCATGTCCCGGAAAGAAGTTTACTCTCGCCGACTTTCGCATACATTTTCGTGTGGTTGTATTCGAACTCAAACCCGACGCGTGACGACTTCGGCAGAAAGTATCCGACCTTGAATCCGTAATAGGGGGAGCCTGCCAGCGGCTTACCTTCGTAATTCACGCCGCTGTATGTCGCGTCGGTGCCCAACCGGGGCTGGATTAGCCGCAGGTCGGAAGATCCCAACGCCGTTATCCCGGTGTACTGCGAAACGTAGACGCGCTGGCGGGGCGCGGCTTTTTTGATCTCATCCTGTGCGTGTGCCGCCGAAACCCGATTTCCGGCAACGGCAACGGCGGCGAGCACGAGACGAGCGGTAACGGCGCAGGCGCGGTCGGAGTGACGCCGCTGAATTGGCGACAAGTGGAGATGTCTTTTTCTGACGGCGCGGCAGCGAAACAGTGCCGTATTGCCGCTTTTCCCTTCGAGTGATTCCCTCGTCACGGGGCAGATTCCGCAGTGCTCGTACCGACCCCGGTGGGGATGGTTTCAATGGTTCCCGTCGCACGGAGTTGTCGGTCGGCGACATAGGCGTAGATCCAGAGGACCATGCCAAAAATCGCTACCCCGATGCCGGTTCCTGTACCGGGATGAAAATAATGCCCTAGAGCGGCGAGGAGCAAATCGAATAAAAATCCGGCGAAGGCGAACTCTTTCAAAGTCCTGGACTTGTTCGTCAAAATCGCGATCACGCCCAGAATTTTCGCTATCGCAAGGGGAGCGGGAACAAACCAGGGGTATTCCAGATGCTGAAACTCCTCAATCGCCCCGGGTAGATCGATCAACGTCCACACCGCCGAGTAAAGGAACATAAGGCAGAACAAACCTGTTCCGACCCAGTAGACGACCCGTTTTTGCTTTGCGGTTAGCTTCATTCAGGACATTGTAAGGGGAACCCAACAAGACTACCCCGGTCATAAGTCCGATATAACTCCGCCTTGAGGCGGATATATGCCCTCTCGTCGCGAACGATCACCCGGATTCCTTCCGCATAATTCCTTCGCGCCAGGCATAGACGGCCGCCTGCGTCCGGTCGGAAAGATGCAGTTTGTTCAGGATGTTGCTGACATGCGATTTCACTGTTTTTTCGGTGACGAACAGTTTCGTGGCGATTTCCGCGTTAGGCAATCCGCTGGCGATGTGGCGCAATACTTCCGCCTCTCGACTGGTTAGCTCCGGCCCCAATGGTCCCTGTTGCCTGGTCCGGCTGTACTGCCCCCGTGACGACAGGGATCGCATCACCTTGGTAGCGACCTTCGGGTGCAGAACTGCCTCGCCGCGAACCGCCCGTCGCACTGCGTCCTCAAGTGCCGACGGTCCTACATCTTTGAGCAGGTAGGAGATGGCACCGGCCTGCAACGCGGGGAGGATGTGTTCGTTCTCATGATAACTGGTCAGGATCACGACCTGTGAGCGGGGCGATACCGCCTTGATTCGCCGCGTCGTCTCTACGCCGTCCATTCCCGGCAAAAGAAGATCGAGTAGTACCACATCCGGCGCATGTTCCTGAGCCATGGTCAATGCCACCTCGCCCGTTTCGGCTTCACCGACGAAGACGAGTCCCGGCTTGGATTCCAGAAAGGCGCGAATGCCCCGCCGTACGAGTTCGTGATCATCCACCAGAAGTATGGTAATCATTTCGTGGCACATACTACGCCGCCTTCCTTTCCGATACCCCGACGTCGCACCGGACTGCGATCCGAGTCCCGCCGCCGGGGATGCTGACGATCTCGAACTCGCCCGCCGACAACAATCTCGTGCGCTCTCGCATGGTTTGCAAGCCGATACCGGGCACCCCATCGGAAGTGGTTGCGAGATCAAAACCCGTCCCGTCGTCCTCTATTTCGAGCGTCAGAGCACTTGCGTCCTGCCAGAAGGATATTTGGACGCATCGTGCCTTGCTATGCTTAGAAATATTCGCCAGCGCCTCCTGCAAAATGCGGTGTAGCTCCGAGGCTGTATCCGTCGGAACGTGAGTGATGCCTTCCTGCTCAAAGTCTACTTTGATTCCTGATTGCCGCGACCACGTCGACGCGGTTCGTCGGACGACCTCGACGAATTGTCCCGCCTCACCGGGTACGACGGGGCGCAATTCCTGAAGAATCGTGACTAATTCCGTTCGTGTCTGAGCGATGAGTTGTTCCAGTTCGCCGAGACTGCGCGCGACGCCCTGATTATCCCCCGCCTCAAGCCGCGTTTGCGCCGCCCCGACTTGGAGTCCCGCCGCGAAAACGTGTTGCTTCACCGTGTCGTGCAGGTCACGGGCGATGCGATCACGCTCCTCCACAGCCGCGAGTGCCCGGCGAAGCCCCAGGAGACTCTGCAGATCGGCGGCCATTCGGTTCAAATGCCGCCCCAGCAGACCCAACTCATCTTCCGGGGTTTCCGGGGCGGTCGCGACGAACGACCCGCGTGCCCAGGAAGCAGCGACATGGGCGATAGTTCCGAATTGTGTGGTCAATCGTTTAGCGGTCATGTGCCCCAATACCCCGCCCACAAGAGTCGACAGAAAAACCACCGTAGCGACGACCGGTAACACCGAGATCGAAAGAGCGGTCAATTCGTCTCGAACGTTGAAGACCGGCTCGGACCGGAAATAACTCACCGCACGAACTTCGCTGCCGGACACCACCGGCGCAGCACAGACCAACCGCGATTCGGTTACAAGTGCCCTGCACCGACCCTGCCACGCCGCACCAAGGATCCCACGTTCGCCGGAGGTAATCTGCCGCGAAAGCGGGCGGTCACGCCGGAGTAGACCTCCGGGCGCGGGGTCGAGAGTCGTTTCCGGGCGGGGTTGCGCGTCGGGGGAAGACGCCATTATTTCCCCGTTTTGGTCGACGACGACGACCTGCCCGCCGCCTATGCTTAAATCGAGGAATTGGACGTGTAGTCGTGGCTTCGTTCTGACATAAACATCCGTAGAAACGAATTGCATCGCGCGGTCAAGCCAGTGTTGGAGGCCCGTCCGGTCGACTTGCCCTAGTCCCGGTCCGAAGTAGCCCTCCAACGACCGAGCGGTTTTCGGCATTTCCGCCTCAAGGTCGTCGGTGATTTTTGGCGACCAGAAGTAGTAGTACGCCATCCAGAGGGTGATCCCGATGCCGATGAGGGTTGTCGTGACCGCAGATACGACCATGTAGGACCGAACGAGTCGCCATTGGAGCCGTTGGTGAGGTTCGGTCGGTATCAGGTCACTCAGGGTGTCTTGCACGACCCATTATAAGCCACGGTTGCCGGTGTGACTTCCGCCTCGCGACCGATATTTCCGTCATCGGAGGCGACAGTTCGGGACGTGATTTGTTCTACGTATTGGCTTGCCATTCGTATAAACGCGTCCCGCTCACGTGGTCGTGCCACGTCAGCTTGTCCTTGTCCCAGATCATCCACGCGAGACCGAGAAAGAAAGGCAGTGCGGAAAGGATTTGCATCAGTGCGCGGATCAATGCCTGGTGGATGGTGACGATATGACCATCGGGTTGCAGACAGATCACGCCGCACACGCGGTGCCCCGGCGTTTGCCCGTGGAGCGCGACGGGAAGGAACAGGTAAACAGGCACGCTGAGCAGGATGACGAAGCGTAGCAAGTAATAGGCGACCGGTTGGCTCTGCGCCGACCGGAGAAAATCGAGCGAACCGCCGGTCAACAGCCAGAGCAGTAAGACCGCGACGACGATTCCGACGAAAAGAACACCCATGTCGATAATGGCGGCGAAAAATCGGCTGTCGAAGGTTGCTATCGGCACCTGCGTCGTGTCGAGCACCGGTAACTTCTCGTAGTCCTCGTCGTACGACTGCCGGAGGGCGGTAGCGGGCGCGCAACCCTCGCAATAATCGATGCCGTTCACCGCGACAGCGCAGGTCGTACAGAGCCGGTTCCCGCACAAAGCGCAGGACGTCGTCGCCTCCCGATTCGCATGAACGTAACACGGGATTTTCCCCTTCATCGCGGCGGGATGAAGGGGGCGTTTACAACGAGAGCAGGTTTCGCCTCGGTTATCGTTTTGCGTTCCACACTGCGGGCAAACCACTTCTGAAGGCTCCTTTAAACTGTCGCAGGCGCCGACCTCTTCGGCGACGGCTACTCGCTTATTTCATCATACCAGAACCCTTGTCCTTCTTGGGAAAACCACGACATTTATCTGGTCATTTCTTATGTGTTACGGGACCAGCGCTAACTTCAGTACCGCGTCGGCGTCCTTCACCAGGGTGAAGTGTAACGCGCCCCGAACGTCGGCGGGGAGTTCCTCGAGGTCTTTCTCGTTCTCGAAAGGTAACAAGACCTCTGTGATGCCCGCCCGGTGCGCCGCGATTATTTTCTCTTTGATTCCGCCGACCGGGAGGACTTTGCCGCGTAGCGTGATTTCGCCGGTCATGGCGATCTCTTTGCGCACGGGACGACCGGATACCGCCGACGCCAACGCGGTCGCCATCGTGATTCCCGCGGACGGCCCGTCTTTGGGCACCGCCCCGGCGGGGACATGGACATGGAATTCTTTACCCACGATCGCCCCCGGTTCCAACCCGAGCGAGGCGAATCGGGAGCGAACGAAGGTCCACGCGGTTTGTGCCGACTCTTTCATTACGTCGCCGAGCTGCCCGGTGAGTTGGAGGCGCGGCTCCGCCGTGGCGGAAGCGGCCAGTGTCACCGCCACCTCAATCGTCACCGTGTCGCCGCCCGACTCCGTATAAACCAGTCCGGTCACGGCGCCGGTTTCGTCCGCCTCTTCCGCGACGCCCCACGTGTACCGCTTGCCCCCGAGGTACCCCCCGAGAGAATCGGACGTGACCGTGGAAACATCGATCACCTCTTTCGCGGCGACTTTGCGGGCCACTTTGCGGGCGACGGCGCCGATCTCCCGCTCCAGATTACGTACTCCCGCCTCGCGGGTGTATTCGCGGATCAGTTTGCGCAGGGCGTCCGACTCGAACTCGATCAGATTTTTGTTCAAGCCGTTGTCTTTGGTAGCCTTCGGGACGAGATAGTTTTCCGCGATAGCCAGCTTCTCCGCCTCGATATAGCCCGAAAACGAGATTACCTCCATCCGATCACGTAAGGCGTGGGGAATCGTATCGGTCGTGTTCGCGGTGCAGACGAAAAGCACGTCGCGTAGCGAGAACGGCACTTCCAGGTAATGGTCCGCGAACGTGTCGTTTTGCTCCGGGTCCAGTGCTTCGAGCAGTGCGGACGACGGATCGCCGCGAAAGTCCTGACCGATCTTGTCTATCTCGTCGAGGAGAAACACCGGGTTCCGTACCCCGACCTGTTTCAATCCTTGCACGATACGTCCCGGCAGTGCGCCGATATAGGTGCGTCGGTGTCCACGAATCTCCGCTTCGTCGCGCACGCCACCGAGCGACATCCGGTGGAACGAACGACCGAGTGCGCGGGCGACCGACTTACCGAGCGACGTTTTGCCGACGCCGGGAGGTCCGACAAAGCACAGGATCGGTGATTTCGATTCGGCGCCTTCTTGCTCGCCGAGCAGTTTACGCACGGCGAGGAACTCTAAAATGCGCTCCTTGACTTTGGGCAGGCCGTAATGATCCTCGTTTAAGATCCGTTCGGCTTCGGCGAGGTCTAATTTATCGTCGCTCCGCTTGTCCCATGGCATCGCCACTAGCCAGTCGAGATAGTTGCGAATCACGCCGGATTCGGGGGAGGCGCTCGGAGTACGACCGAATCGGTCCAGCTCTTTAAGCGCACGCTCTTTCACCGACTCCGGCATTCCGGCAGTTTCGATCTTTTCGCGCAGTTCCCCCGCCTCGCCCCCGTCACTGATGTCGGTGCCGTCGCCCAGTTCTTGACGAATCGCTTTCATCTGCTCGCGCAAGATGAATTCCCGTTGGTGGTCCCCCATCTCTTTCTCGACCCGCGAGCGGATGTTTTTCTGGACCTCCAGAATCTCGTTTTCCTTGCGGAGCACTACGGCGAGTTTGTTCAGCCGGTCCCGGGTCCCGAAAGTTTCCAGCAGGTGCTGCTTGTCGGAGACCGAAATGTTCAGGTACGGAACGATGGTGTCCGTCAGTCGCGCGGGTTCGGCGACGTGCAACACGCCCGCCATCACTTCGGGCGGGATCTGACGCCCCTCGTTGACCAGCCGTTCGAATTCGGCGACGATACTACGTACGGTCGCTTCCAGTTCGACGTTGTCGATCTCGGGTACGGGGGTGACTGGCTGCACCCGGACCATAAAGAACGGGTCGGTCTGCAAAAACTGTTCGAGGCGCAGGCGGGGACCGCCCTCTAACATGACACGCACGGTGTCATCCGGGAGGCGCAAGACTTGTAGGACGTCGGCGGCGATTCCGACCGGGTGGATGTCATCGGGACCGGGATCTTCGTTCTCGACATCCTTCTGTGTGGCAAGAATGATCCGGCGCGGCACTCCCGGCTCGCCGTCGAGCGCGGATTCCAGCGCGTTGAGCGACTTATCCCGCCCGATGAAGAGCGAAAAGATCATGTGCGGGAAATAGACGGTGTCGCGCACGGGGATCAACGGCAAAACCTGGATCGTCGCGGAACGGTCCCGGCTGCTTTTGATCCGCCGAACCCGGCGCGTGCCCCCTGTCGGCTTCTCGGGATCTTGTTTCGCGGCGGTGGCTTCCTCCGTTTCCGGCGCAAGCAACTCGAAAGCGAGAGACTGCGCGGCCTCTGCGGACGATGCCTCGTTGAACAGATCGTCGAGCGGTTCGGGCGGCGTCTTCTCGGCGCGTTTCGGGGACGTAGCAGGCTTGGATTTAGGCGAACGGGACAAGGGCATAGCGTGAAAAACGTTTCCTTTACAACCGCTTATTGTATCGGAAACGTTTCGCCGCGGCTACACGAAACATTAAACCGGCGCGAAAAGTGTCCACAGTATCGCGAATAACGCCGCGATCGAGAAGGTAAACGCGAGCAGGAACAGGTATCCGTTCAGCAGGAACCATCCTTTAACCAGCGTCTTACCCCAACCCTGACTGTAAAACCGCTTGTAGGCGATCACGTTATAGAATGACACGATCACAGTCAGAAGGACCCACGTGACCGTCAGATCCAGTGTCATCAGGTCCTGCCCCAGACTCTGCGCCAGGACATCCGCGGTGAAAACCGCGCCGAATAACAAAAAGAAGAACGTGTGCGTGTGCAGAAGAAAAATCAGGTGTTCGACATAGAGCCGACGTTGCCGGAGGTAGACCATCCGCATGAACGCGGCGAAGAGGGGCAGTTGGACCAGCAACAGGAAAGGCATTCCGTTGGAGAACAGCGTTTTCGCCGTTTCTGCCGGATCGTTGCGGAATCGAATCAATCGCTCCTTAAGAAAGTGTTGGAACGGTGCATCTCGATTTTTCGCCGATTTTTCGCTTTCGCCATCCCGGTACTCGCTCACCGTCGGCGGAAGTTGGCTCCACGCAATTTTATTCCCGGCGAACCGGATCGGTGCACTGCGGAAACTTTTCCAGGCTTCCGGGAAGCTTTCCTTCGAACCGGCACTGGTTCGTCCGACGATCACCCCATTCGAGAAGATCTGAGTCTCCGTTGACTTCTTGGTCTTTTCCCCCGCCGTGATTTTTTGTGCCGCTTTGTCCACCTCCTCGGTCATCGTGTTCAGACGGTCGAACGGTAGAAGCA
>JACMMA010000754.1 GCA_014379275.1 Armatimonadota bacterium
GATGGAGATATCAAGGTGCCCTCTACCCTAATCCTTAGGCTGGTCTTCCGGTCCTGGGCCTCCTCCTCTAAGTTGCACTTTTGTCCTCTCCTGACTACGTCGTGCCATCTCCCGCAGCTGTTCGTTCAATGATTGATACGGGCCACCTTGTGAGCCTTCGTGTCCACTCGGATCGCTATAGTGTATCGGGTCGTGCTCGCAATACTGGTACGGCTCCTGGTCGAGCAACGTGTCGCGCGTCGTGAACAGCCTGACCTGCGCGTCGTAGTATCTTGCGGGGATATGCACCAACCCGGCGTCGGCGTCGTCGCGGTAGCCCGCTTTGGCGTTGTAGCCATACGAGCTAAAGGTTTCGTAATCGCATCATTGATAGCCGAGTATGTGAGGCATCTTCGTCTTTGAAATTATGAATCAGCGACTTGAAGCGTTTACTATACTTTCTAGGCGCCGATCAATGGAGCTTAGACTGGTCTCTGAAAGACCACTAAAGTACATCTTCCGAGCCGGATAATCAATCAGAAACCTCTTTTGCGAGAGGACGTCCATGCCCACTACGCCATCGTATGGAAGTATGGCGTCAGCAATTACACCCACCTCGACGTTCGGAAAAACCATGTTTTCTATCTTCAGATCTGTTTTAAAAGTGCGTAATTGTGATTTGCCCCAAGCCGAGCGTGCTGTCCTTGTTGTCAGGCGTGGTAACTTACCGAAATATTTCTTATACCAGGACTCAGTAATATATGTACGAGTTGCTCCCGTATCAACTATCATTGGCAATTCTATTGTGCCCTTCAGTAGAACAGGAATAGTGAACTTTGACGTAGTTTTTGCTTTCATTTTCAATGGGGAGTAGCTACTCTGAGGAGAGAAACCTAAAGCTTCTCTCTCTGCTTTGTTCAAATTGCCATTCCATGTTAGTACCATCTTTTTATTCTTTATGTCTACCATTAATCCGCATTCCTCTATCGTGTTCAGCCCGATTATCCCGTCAACCCCCATGTTGAGGATCAGTTGCTTTTTATTGGTATTCTTCTGTTTTATTAGCGGGGTAGTATTAATTATTAGCTGACCGATTTCCAGCGAGTCGGCAATGTACTCCTCGTCACCAATATTGACAGCTTCACGTCCTGCAAGATCTTTGTATTCACTCTTTTCCATTTCGTCTTCTTGAATGACGTCTTTTTTCAAGAATGACCGGGAAGCCGACTCAGGTAGAATAGACGTATTGGCTGCTCCTGTGTCAATCAACATCACATTGCTTATTCGGTTAATGGAAACCGTGATTAAGGGACGTTTGTCAACTTCGGTAGTTTTTATAGGTACCAGACCAGACGATTCCCGCAATCGTGTGAGGGGCATTTTGATCTGATTGTTCGATCCTTTATCAACGTTATAGTCACGGCTAGCCATGGAGGCTAGCCAACTGCAATAGATGACAACTACAGATAGGAAGATAATATTGATTGTCTTCATTTTCAGTCTTAAAAGCTTCATGTGGCTTAATAACTTCTGGATCATCAGCAAGCCACATAAGGTACTTTGCTTCTTAATCATTTAAGAAGGCAGATGTGTATCAGTGACAGTTCTTACCACGCCTCGACCGACTTCCACAACTGCAGTTCCTCGCCCGTCCCGCCGTACGTGTACGAAGCGGTCCCCGCGCCGTCCGAAACCGTGACGAGTTGCCCGCGCACGGTGATAGGTGTGCGAGACGGTTCGCCCCGTCGCGTCGGTGACGGACCGGTGGTTGCCAAACGCGCTACGACCCGATACAATCCGCATCGGGCAACCGCCCATCTTTCCGTTTTGCGAACTTGATTTTCTCCTGTTTCGTGGCACCGGATGGGCTGTGAATTTCTCCCCCCGATTTTGATATGGACCGCTCTTGAAACGGCGAACCGTGTCAACGACTGTTTAGGAGTGTTCTTTAGTGTCCGAAACCCGCGCCGCATCTACCGCCCCGTCCGAGTCCGCCGCCGCCGAATCCACCGAGTCGCCGAAAACCGTGAAGTATATCTTCGTCACCGGGGGCGTCGTTTCGTCCATCGGGAAGGGGATCACCTCCGCCGCGCTCGGTCGCCTGCTCCGCAACCGCGGCTTCCAGGTCGCGATGCAGAAGCTGGACCCGTATATCAACGTGGACGCGGGCACGATGAATCCCTACCAGCACGGCGAATGCTTCGTCACCGACGACGGCGCGGAAACCGACCTCGATCTCGGGCACTACGAGCGGTTCGTGGACATCAACCTTTCTCGCGCCGCCAGCGTGACGACCGGAACGGTGTACGGCGCGGTCATCGCCAAGGAACGCCGCGGCGATTACCTCGGCGGCACCGTCCAGGTCATCCCGCACATCACGAACGAGATCAAGGAGCGCATCACGCAGTACGGGCGGTCCACCGGAGCGGACGTCGTGATCGCCGAAGTCGGCGGCACGGTGGGCGACATCGAAGGGCTGCCGTTCCTGGAGGCGATCCGCCAGATGCGACGCGACGCCGGACCGGAAAATGTTTTGTATATCCATGTGACCCTGATCCCGGCAGTCGGGCCGTGGAACGAGGTGAAGACGAAGCCTACCCAGCACAGCGTGATGAAGATGCGCGAGGTCGGTATCGCGCCGGACGTTTTAGTGTGCCGCACGAAGGTCGCGCTGACGCAGGAGCAGAAGGAAAAGATCGGCCTGTTCTGCGATGTTTCGCTCGACGCGGTGATCGAGGCGCGCGACACGGAAACGATCTATGCGATCCCGGTACTGTTCGAGGACCAGGGATTCTCCGAACTCGTGGTGAAGCGGCTCCATCTGCCGCCGACCCCGCCGGACCTGGACGGCTGGCGCGGCATCGTGCAGCGGGTCCTGAAACCGGCGCACGAAGTGCGGGTCGCGGTGGTCGGGAAGTACACGGAGAACGGCGACGCGTATATCTCGATCGCGGAATCGCTCAAACATGCTGGCATCCAGAACGACAGTCGGGTCCACATCGACTGGATCGACTCGGAAACCCTGGACGCGGAAGGCGCGGCGGACGAACGCTTGCCGGGCGTGGACGCCGTGGTGGTCTGCCCCGGTTTCGGCGGACGCGGCGTTCCCGGCAAGATCGCCGCCGTCTGCTACGCCCGCGAAAACAAAATACCGTTCCTCGGCATCTGCTACGGCATGCAGATGGCGGTCGTCGAGTACGCCCGGCACATGGCGAACCTGAGCAGCGCGAACACGACCGAGGTGGACCCCGACACGGCGTACCCGGTGATCGCGCTCATGCCGGACCAGTACGGCGTCGCCGACAAGGGCGCGACGATGCGGCTCGGCCTGTGGCCCTGCGCCCTCGCGCCGGAAACCCTGGCGTCGAAACTGTACGGCAAGACCAACGTCGAGGAGCGGCACCGCCACCGCTTCGAGGTGAATAACGAGTACCGCGATCTTCTCACCAAAGCCGGGCTGGTATTTTCCGGCCTGTCGCCGGATCACAAGCTGGTCGAGATCG
This sequence comes from Armatimonadota bacterium, assembly GCA_014379275.1. Lineage (GTDB taxonomy): Bacteria > Armatimonadota > Armatimonadia > Armatimonadales > Armatimonadaceae > JACMIU01. The sequence continues at coordinate 3,483 of JACMMA010000754.1, forward strand.
TCGAACTGCCGCAGTCGGTGCACCCGTTCTTTATCGCGACGCAGTTCCACCCGGAGTTCCTTTCGCGCCCGAACCGCGCCCATCCGCTCTTCGCCGGCTTGATCGAGAGCGCACTAGCAGGCAGAAAAAAGGAATAAAGACTCTCTCTGGCGAACAGACACAGGATTCCCGAATCGGAGAACTGTTTTTGTCCCACGTTGTCGGAATAAAAAGTTCGAATGCCGCGCCAGACGGCCCTATTGAGATCACCGCCCTGGGGGCGTGCGTGTCACGCCAAACTCAGCAGCGGGCGGGGTCGTCCGCATCGTGGAGCGGTTCCCGACGCGCAAAGCCGGGGAATTGCTCGCCTTTCTCGCCGTGGCGTGGTGCGCGACGCGCGACGCCGCCGCCGCCGCGCTCTGTGCGGACGCCGACCCCGGGATCGCCCGGGGTCGCTTGAAGCAGACGGTGTCCCTGATCCGCCGCACCGTGCCCCCCCACGACCCGTTCGATCCCGCCACGCCGCGGGCCAGTATCGCCCCTCGCGCCCGCCGTTAAAACCGACGTGGACGACTGGGAGGCGGCGCAAAAACGCGGCGACGAGGACGCACGACGCGTACTTTCCGAACGCGGCGCGTTCCTTCCGGACTGCGACCTGCGGTGGGCGACCCGGGCACGGGCGCGTTACGCGGCGGTGGAGGCTAAGCCGCTTCCCGCGCCCGCGCTATCGGACGACGCGGTCCGCCTTCTCACCGCCCTGCGCGAAACCGGCATCGTGTCGCCGGGGGAACCGCGACCGCTCCTGCTCAGCGCACTGTACGGCGTTTCCGACGCGTTGACCGCGCACGAGCGGGAGCGACTGCGGCGACAGCACGCCGCGAACCAGTAGCGACTCGTCGTCCACGCGCAAAGCGGTTGGCACACGCCAGACGCGCCCGATCTGTTGTCGTGCCTCGACGGGCGACGCGACGACCTCGCTCCGGCACTCCGATATCTGTGCGACGCGAAGCCGTGCGACGCGCCGGCGTTCGCGGCGAGCCTGCACTATTTCTGGTACGTGCGCGGCCACATCCAGTTGGGACGCGAACTCACCGAACTGGCTCTGCGGTCGTCCGACGAACGGGGGACGAAAGCGCGCCGACGCGCTCCTGTGCGCCGGACATTTCGCCAACTGCGACGGCGACAACCGCGCCGCGTTCGTGCGCTACCGCGAAGCCCGCACCCTGTACGAATGTCTACGCGACAGCGAGGGGGTGGCTCGCGCCCGGATGCGCGAGGGCAACGCTCTGATGGAAACCGGGCGCTACGCGGCGGCGTACCCGGCGTCGCTCGACGCCGTCTGTCATTTTCCGGCGACCGGCGACGAACCGAACCTGCTCACGGCTTTGTTTTACTCGTCGATGTCCGCCGCGCTTTCGGGCGACCTGAGCGGCGCACAGGAGCAACATGACGACGCCGTGGCGATAGCCGACTCGCTCGGCGACCGGTTTCGTGCGCTGCTACAGCAAAGCAGCGTGAACACGACGCTGACGTTGCGAATCGGTGACCGGATCCGGGACGCGCCGCTCCTCGCGGACTGCGCCCGCCACCTGCGTAGCGTGATCGCGGCGCAACGCGGCCTGCGCGACGCCCTCGGCACCACGTACCTGTTCCGAACGCTGGCGAACCTCGCCGCCCGGCGCGGCGACGCGCGGCGCCTCCCACGCGGCACGCCCGAGTAGCGAGAAGAAACGGAATCACCGGAGCACATCGAAACCCCACGGGCACCCGCCCCGACGTATCGCCGAGGCGGGCGGGAACGGCGGACCCTTCGCACGGTCAGGGCATGATATTCATCATAAGAAGAAAGCATACAGTTTTAAAAACAGGTATACTTAGCAGGGTAGCATAGCAACGAAAAAAGGAGAACGGGAACCATGAGTTCCGACATATCCCGCGGCGACGGGCGTACCCCGGACGAGGGCAGGGGAGGGGCGGCACCTCCCATCGGCGGGCAGACAAAACGATTTGTGTATCCACCCCTGCCGCCGCCGTTCAGCTTCGGGGGCGGGGTGACACCACGAGACGCGGCCACGCCCACCCCGGAACAGCCGATCGTGCGCCAACACGAAGAAATCTCCGAGATCGATCACTTCCTCGAGCAGTGGCGGAACGATCAGAACAAGGCGAAAGAAGACGCGGCGCGCAGCGCCGCCCTGAAACCGCGACTCAAGCCCGTGAAGTGAGCCGCCGCCGTCCTCAGTGTCGGAGCCCTGTCGGTCCATGCCGCGGGCGTCGCCCCGTCGTACCAGCGGGCTGCCGTGGTCGGAAAAATAGGCGACGTGTCGCGCCACCCGGTCCTGCCCGACGGGGCGCTGCCCGACGCGACGCGGATCGGACGCCCGCTCGCCGAGGGGGAAACGATCTCGCAAAGCGAACTGCCGCTCTACATCACGACCGTGGCGCACAGCGGGGTGACGCTCGGGCTGGCGGGCGGGGGAGCGGTTTACATCGCGGCGAACAGTCTGGCGGAAGTGCGCGAACTCGCGTACGAGGGGGGACCGGTCCGCCGCTTCATTCTGTGGAGCGGGCGGATGGGGGTACGAACCCAACCGTCGCTTTCCGGCAAGGAGCGGTTCACGCTCGAAACCGGCGGCATGAAATGCGA
>JACMMA010000755.1 GCA_014379275.1 Armatimonadota bacterium
AGTGGATAGGAACCGCGATATCGTCGAATTTGCTCATCGGGCACTGCGCCTGCCGTACTACGAAGCGAATACAATGACTTCGATAAACGACGAGCAGCGTAGCTATTCCGGAATGCGCAGTCTCGCGCGGTTGTTGACTTTAGCGGGTGACGTGCAGTGGGAGAGTGGCAAACCCTCCGAAGCGGTAGAGCACTATCTGGACGCGATGACACTGGGACGCAAAATTCCGAATCGCGTCGGCGTGGAAGGACACCTCGCCGGTATCTCATGCGAGATTATCGGACGCAGTCACCTCTGGCGACGGCTGGGCACGATGGATGCAAACACGGCGCAAAAGTGTCTGACCCGCTTGAACGCGATGGAATCCGAACGAATCCCGTTATTCGTCGCATTCGAGGAAGAAAAATACACAGCACAAAGTATTCTTGTGGAAGTCAAGCAGGAGGCGCAACCCACTTCTTACTTCGGTATAGTTCCACCCTACATAGCCATGGTCGTTTTGTCGGACCACATGGACAAACAGATCGCCCTGACGAAAACGCCGTATTCGGAGGGGAACGAGGAGATATCTCCTCCGAGGGAGTTCCTTGCTAGAGTGCTGGCTCCCCAGATGCAGAACGTGCGATACAAATACGCCTCCGTTCAGGCCGGAGACGCCCTCCTACGCACCGCACTTGCTTTGCGCATATACCGAAGCAAAACCGGGAAATCGCCCGAGAACCTGTACGAACTCGTCACGGCGCGGTTGGTATCCCGGGTTCCGGATGACCCGTTCGCAACACCCGGGACGCCGCTACATTACACCCCGCAGACGGACCGGAATTCACTTCTATACAGCGTCGGCCCGGACGGCATAGATAATAACGGTCGTGGTATCGAGGGCAAAGCGACGAATGGTACATTGACCCGCGTACCGTTTCTCGACAGCAAGGGCGACATGGTCTCCGGATGGTATAGCGGTTACTGATTCGGAAATGGTCTATCGCGCGCTTCACTTTTCCAGGCGGCTCAGCACAAATGCGGTAAGGAAGCCGAGCGTAGTGAGAATACCAACAATGTGACCACCCTCCTCGTAGGCTTCTGGCATCATCGTTGACGCCAACATCGTCAGCACCGCCCCCGCCGCAAACGACTGGATAAAGCCGATGGTGTTACCATCCGCGTTACCTAACAGGGCGTAGCCGAGTGCCGCGGCGAGTCCAGACACTGCCATCACTGCCGTCCAAACCCCAATAATATAGGCGTGCGTCTTCCCTGACTTAACCATGCCTGACGATGCCGACAAACTCTCCGGTATGTTCGAAAGAAAAACCGCGACCACCATCGCCGACGAAACGCCGCCGCCCGCTACCAGGCCTAGACCGATCGCAAGCGACTCCGGGATGCCGTCAAGAAGAGCACCTAACAATAGTGCAGTTCCCGAACTGCTTTCCTGTTGCCCCTGGGAACGCTTGCGGTGTTTGGCGTGGCGCGCAAGCAACACATCGCCTCCGAAGTAAACAACAGAACCACCCATAAGACCGAATGCAGAAGCGTCGAATCCTCCAACGCGATACGCTTCATCCATAAGCTCGAACGCGACCGAAGAAATAAGGACGCCCGCGCCGAACGCCATAATGGCAGCGATGATGCGTTGCGGGACGCGGGCGTATAGCCCGATGAGTGCGCCGATAATCAGGGCGATTCCACCAACCAGACCCCAGAAACCAGCCACCACCCATTCGGGCATTTCTGAACTCCTTTACGCCGTGTGCGGTTTTAACACGACTTTGACGCAACCATCCGACTTCTCCTTGAAGATCTTATAGGCTTCGGGAGCCTGCTCCAGCGGCAGACGGTGCGTGATCAAGAACGTCGGGTCAATTTCGCCCTTCTGGACATGTTCCATCAGTTTCGGGATGTAACGATGCGTATGCGTCTGTCCCATCTTGAACGTCAGGCCTTTCGCATGCGCCGCGCCCATCGGGACCTTGTCCACAAGACCGCCGTACACGCCGGGGAGGGATACGGTGCCGCCCTTGCGGCAAGCGATGATCGCTTCCCGGAAGACGTGCGCCCGATCGGAGTTGAGACGCATCAGTTGCGTGACCTTGTCGTAAATCGCGTCGGGTGAAATCCCGTGTGCTTCCATGCCGACCGCGTCTATACAATGATCCGGTCCCATGTTGCCTGTACGCGCACGCAACTCGTCCTGCAACGAGACTTCCTCATAGTTGATGGCTTCCGCCCCAGCTGCTTGTGCCAAAGCGAGACGCTCGGGAAATCGGTCGATCGCAAAGACGCGCTCAGCCCCGAGCAGAAACGCCGACTTGATGGCGAAAAGGCCGACCGGACCCGCGCCCCAGATAGCGACCGTGTCACCGGGTTCGATAGCGCAGTTTTCTGCCGCCATATATCCGGTCGGGAAAATGTCCGTCAGGAACAACACCTGCTCGTCGGTCAGTCCTTCGGCCACTTTGAACGCGCCCGTATCGGCGAACGGTACTCGCACGTATTCCGCCTGACCGCCCGCATAGCCGCCCAGCAGATGGGAATAACCAAACAGTGCGGAACCGGGGTATCCGTGTAATTTTTCCACGATCCCCGCGTTCGGGTTGGAGTTGTCGCACAGGGAAAACTCGGTACGCTTACAGAAGAAACAGTTCCCACAGGCGATGTTGAACGGGATTACCACGCGGTCACCCTTTTTCAGGTTGCTAACGCCTTTCCCGGTTTCAACCACTTCGCCCATGAATTCATGCCCGAGGATATCCCCCGCTTCCATCATGGGCATAAAACCGTTATATAAGTGCAGGTCCGAGCCGCAGATAGCGGTGGACGTGATTTTGAGAATCGCGTCTCGGTCGTTGATAATTGTCGGGTCGGGTACATTGTCCACCCGGACATCGTTCTTACCATGCCAGCATAAAGCTTTCACGTTTTACACACTCCTTTTTCTATCGCCGCGCATCACGGTGTCTGTTCACCGGGTACTTACTTCGCATTTCGTACATTCCGTATCAGAGCGACACCTGCCCCGAACAGCACTGCGGAAATCGCCAGAAACGCCGCATCGTAAACATTACGGCTGGGTCCGAACCGGACGTGGTGGATGCCAAGAATGTGATGATCGACGACACCCTCCACGACATTAAATCCGCCCGCGCCCGCGAGAAGGCCACCTACGAACAAATGGTTTGTTCCGGCGACGGCGGCGCGAACGCCTCCGGCACGGAACAACTGCCTTATCCCGGCTATCGTAACCAGATA
>JACMMA010000124.1 GCA_014379275.1 Armatimonadota bacterium
GGAGCAGGAGTTGGTGCGAAGGAAGTTCCGCATCGGCGGGGACTTCGCGCAGGGTTGGGAGTAGATAACGGTCGGCTTTCAAAGGATGACTCTCTTTCGTCGCGTCGGAGGTGAGGCACATAGACTACGGCAGGGATAAACGGTGTAGACCGATTATAGCCGCACGCGCCTTCCCGGTGCAACGCAAAATCAGGGAACGTGTACTCGCGCCGTCGAACGGTAGGGATTCGGAATCGGGTCGGGAACGGCTCTGATACCGGAATGTTCGCGACTAGCTCTAACCCCGGTCTGTGTTCTGTGTCATCGCGTAAGCGGTGTGCCGAGTGGGCTTCGGCGCTCTAGCAATTTCCAACGTAGCGACGTGTCTTTCCCCATACCGTTCACTAAGCTTATGCCTGACGCGTTAGCAGGCGTGGCATGTATCAGGGGCGATAGAACCGGAGCAAAGTGGCTGCCAAAGCGACGACGACGGCGACGGCTATGACCACGGCGTCGCCAGAAGTAACTCGTAAAAAGGATGAGGGCACGACCTTCTGGTACGTTTCTGGACGGGCCGCTTCAACAACTGGAGGCGGCACGATAAACGGCTCGCGTATTCGACCGCATGCACCGCACTCAGACGCGGCACTTGCATACGGCATATTGCAGTTCGGGCAGTGGGTGTGTATCCAATTCGGCATAGCGACTTTCTAGAACAAGACAACTTACCAACCGGTGTCACGGTCATTGTCTGTGACATGGCTTGGTAAAGCAAATCTACATCTCTTTTCAACAATAATAATATGTCGTCCCCGATTCACATTTATCCCGACAAATGTTTTCTATTAAACGACTAACATCACAGAACGGTGTTGCCACAATCTGACGCGACAAGCCCGTGCATTCAAGAAGTGACCGGTTTGAATGTTTATCCAATATGGGTAGACCTCGGGGGTAGTTTACGCGAAACGGTGAATTTCACGGGCGTCGACCACCGAGTCAATAGCAATCACGGACGGTTTTGCGAAGATAAATATAAAAGACACTGAATAGGCGCTTACCTGTACGACCTATCGATTTTTCGAGTGTCAGGAGATCCAACATTGATTTACGACGGTGATGACGATTACGACAGCGATAAGAACATAGCCTCGTCATCTATAGTAACCTTGTTCTTGTTTATGATGGTTCTGGTTTTCGTTGTACCCGCACTGGTATGCGTCCCGATTGCGATTGTCATTTATCTCGTTTCCGTCGGCGCGATGAGCAAGAGCCGACTGACCCTATTGAACATTGCAGCGATACTCACCGTAAGCTTTGTCACTTCCATGATAGGGGTAGTACATCGCTGTGCCACCACCCATCGAGACGGCAACAATGCGAGTGTGACGCGTCAGTTCGTGCGAAAAGTCGATCGGTTAAACAGTGGCATCGTTGCGCGGTCCGATGTTGAAACCGGAGGCACAAAGGCAACGGCTGTTGCTTAGTCTTTGAGGTAAACTAACCCCAAACAGGCGACAAGTTATGCCGCCAAATGCACCGGTCTGTCACGTGCCGTGAGGCATGTTCCAGATCGCTCTTGCCTGTACCAGGATGCACGGACCGCGGTGAACAACGCCGATGTCATGTGCCTGGGCATTCGCGACCGCTGTTTCACTCTCCGCGCCGGGCTGAAGCCACAGGTATCTGATCCCTGCTACGGCGAGTTGGGCGGGGAGAGTTTCTGTCACTTCGGGTGGCACGACAGCGATGACCGCCTCGGGTGTTTCTGGCAAATCTGCGAGCGAGGGATAGACTACCTCGCCCGCGATCTCCGTGACATTTGGGTTCACTGCGTACGCTGTTTTGCCGTGTTGACGGAGCATGTGCCACACTTTATAGCCGAACTTTTCCGTGTTCGCGGACGCGCCGACCACAGCGAATGTTTTCGCGGATAATATCGCGGTGATTGTTTCGTTCATGGGAATAGGGTACCCGCCACGCAAGAAATTCGCCGAACCACGCTAAAGGATATAGGCGTAGTCTGCGTATTCGGGACCCCGCGGTTTTGCTTTGCGCTTCGCCCGTTCCAATCGCTTTTGTATGGCGCGGGTCGCTAGCACGGCAACAAACGGCGCGGACAAACAAAGCACCGCGCCCAGTATCAGTAAAATGGTACGCCAGAGTTCCACGAATGCGGGATAGCCCAGAGCAGACGTGGTCCCGACGGCGATGCCAACACACCACCACAGACTGCCGCCGCCGTTCGCGTATCCCCAAAGAAGTCGGTATTGCATCGTTGTCTTCACCTTATGCGTTGTATAACGTGGGGGTGCTACCTTTGGTTACGCTTCTTGCGCTCGGTCCAGGAATCTTTTTTCTCGCTCGGCAGTGCATCGAGAATTTGCCCCGCCTCGTCATACTGTTTTCCGCGAGTTTCCGCTTGTCTCAGCGTAGCATTCGCCGCGCCACCCGCGCCACTGGTAAACTCCTGAACCTTTTGCCACAATACTTTGGGCGGCAGACCGATAAGGGATAGCACGAGCAGGGCAAAAACTATTGCGCTGACAAAAAGCAAGCGACGGTCTATCATGGGTCAAGCCTTCCTACAGAGTTAGTTTCGGGAAAAACGAGCGGCAACTGGAATTATATCGCAAAATAACCTGTTTGCTATCCGGCGGATTTTTCGGGTAAGTCGACGCATAGAAACGCAGGTTGAAACGCACGTCTGCGGCCGTTTCCAACGCCGAAAGTCCTCCGGATGAGACCAGAACGTGTTTCCTACCCCAAAAACCGGTGCAGTCACGCCGTCCTACCCGCGAACGCCGAACCCGCGACCGTTTTATTCACTCCCGCTTTTCTTCATCGCCGCCCCATAACCGTTCGAGACGCGCCTTGATCTTAGCCTCCACCCCGTTTTCGGTCGGTTCGTAGTAACGGCGGCCTCCCGAAGGCAAACCTTCCGGAAGATAGGCTTGCGGCACGAAGCTACCGGGAAAATCATGCGGATACTGATAGTCCACGCCCGATCCCAGTTTCTTTGCTCCTCCGTAGTGCGAATCGCGCAGATGGGGAGGCACGCCGCCGAACGGTGCCTTTTGAACCTCTTCACGGGCGCGACCGATCGCCACAGTGCAAGCGTTCGATTTCGGCGCGGATGCCAGATACAGCGTCGCCTGCGAAAGATTCAAGGCGCACTCCGGCAAGCCGATCTTTTCCGTCGCGTCGAACGCCGCCATCGCGAGCGGAAGCGCGGACGGATCGGCGTTCCCAACGTCCTCGGACGCCAGAATGACGAGTCGGCGGGCGATAAAACGCGCATCTTCCCCGGCTTCTAGCATGCGCGCGAGGTAGTAGACGGAAGCGTCCGGGTCCGACCCGCGAATACTCTTGATGAACGCCGACACCGTGTCATAATGTGCGTCGCCCGTCTTGTCGTACTGAACACGCCGCTTCCCGACCGCTTCCTCCGCGATGGCTGAGGTGATTCGGACTCCCTCCCCCCATCCCCCTCTCTCAAGAATTGAGGGAGGGGGGGAGGGAGAAAACGCTAGATCCGCCGCGAGTTCCAGCGCGTTCAACGTGCCGCGGGCGTCGCCGTTCGAGACGCCGATCAGGTAGTCGCGGGCATCCGCCTCCAAAACCAGACCCCGCCCGCCCAACCCGCGTTCGGAGTCTGCCGTCGCGCGATCTAAGAGCGAGCCGATTTCCTCGTCCGTAAGTGGCTGGAAGGGGTAGACACGGGCGCGGGACAGTAGCGGCGCGACAATTGCGAAATACGGGTTTTCCGTAGTCGCGCCGATCAGAATGATCGTCCCATCCTCGACATGCGGAAGAAACGCGTCCTGTTGCGCCTTGTTGAACCGGTGAATCTCGTCCACGAAGAGCAGGGTACGTGTCTTGCCGACGCCCGCCTTTTTGCGTTCCCGCGCCGCTTCGATGATCTTGCGCACGTCGGCGACGCCGCCCGTGACCGCCGAAAAACTCTCGAAATGTGCCTTCGTTACGCCCGCAATCACCCCCGCGACCGTGGACTTGCCGCAACCCGGCGGACCATAAAAGATCGCGGAACGCAGGTCGTCCTGCTCGATCGCGCGGCGGAGCGGCTTGCCCGCCGCGAGAAGATGCGACTGCCCCGCGACTTCGTCTAACGTACGCGGGCGCATCCGGGCGGCGAGCGGCGCAGACGTGACAGGGGCAGTTACGGTGGAAATGGGTTGCGGTTCGTCCTCGAAAAGGTTCACAGCGAGATTGTACCGCCCTCACGCCGCGCTCGTCAGAACCCCGAAGGGAAATCCTACCCGGAACGACCCCGCCTCGCGTTGTTGCGACGGTTTATCTCCCGCTGCCGGAGTTGCGCCGCCTGATATTCCCGCCACTCCCGATTCCATAGCGCGCTCCCGCGTAGTTTGGTATTTCCGGGACGGGCGAACTGGGTGAGTTCCGCCCGGATATCGCCCTTGAGTTCGCGGTATGCCTCCGGGGTCGTGTATCTGCGCTTGCCGTTCGTCCAATTGATCGTGCTGTAAGCACCATCCCGACGCCGAAGAAACACGGTCACATCCTCCCCCGCCCCATACCCGACACCGGGGCACCCGCCCTCGTCGTTGTCCTGATAGATCAGAAGCGTCTCGCCGCGTTTGCAACCGTAGATCGGGTCGATCATGCGCACCCGCGCCACCCAATGATAGAAAAGGCGCATGTTACCGCTGGTGCTACGTGCCGTCTCGTTTTTCATCCAGTCTTTGATAGCGGTCGGGCTGCGTTGATTGTCTATTACCTGGACTCGGGCAATCACGTCGGATCGTTGCACCAACTCGCCCAGACCCATCGCTGACCAACTGGCGTAAGCACCGCCGAACGCGGCAAAGAAAATCGCGCCCAAAGCGCATAGAATCTGGAACGGCTTCATGGTATTCCCTCCGTGTGTATAGGACAGGCGCGCGACGATTTGCCTTCAAGCCGAATCTTCCCATGTCATGATGGTTTTCTCCCGGTTGGTCGTTTATTGTACTGTTGCCCCGAATCCCGCTCGATTCCGAAACCCCGGGAAAGAAAAAGACATTTCTCCTTGCTCCCAACGAAACATTGTTCGCAAAACAGCCACTTGCTCAGGCGGAGTTGTTCAAAGCGTTACTCCGTCCGGTGTACTCGCGCCCAACAAAGGAAAAGCCGCCCAGTGGCCATATGGACGGCTTCCGTTCTGAAGGTGCCAGGCTAAGCCGCGAGCTTGCGCCGCGCCGCGAGACAACCTATCGCGCAAAAACCCATGCCAAGCAATACTACCGTCCCCGGCTCAGGAACCGTCGTGACAATATTTAACTGGTAAGTGCCTGTGATCGCAGAAGTACTGGTGGCAATGAACTGATTATCGAACACAGAGTCGAACGCTCCCACCGCGATGTAATACGTGTCGCCGGTAATCAGGGTGCCCGTGAGTGCGCTCAAAAAATTATCGGCATCGAAATCTATGTCGTCATTTTCCCCGAGCAGATTGCCGGCGGCGTCATAGACAGCAATTTCGGTATCGTTTTCGTTGGGAGTCGTGCCCAGAGTTGATCCCAATGTGTCAATAGTCAGTATCCCGCCCGGATTGACGAACGAATACCAGTCAATCTCCCCGGCGGCGAGAGTACCCGTAGCCGACCCGGCGACACTGATGGGCGTCGGGGGCGGTGGTGGCGGGGGCGGTGCCTCACCGCGTAATATATTCAGCGAATCGATACCGACGAAGTAGGAGTTTGTTCCCAGAAAGCCCCCGTCGGGAACGGCATATCGGAATGCAATGCGCCCTGATGTCGGGCTCGCCAGACCGGACACCGTAGCGATGTATTGGGTCCAAGTATTCGGGTACCCATTCGGATCTAGAACCTCATTGATGGTCAGCAAAGAAATGCCGAAATCGCCAACGCTAGTAGTCGTGGTACCTACATCCCCACTGCTTCCCGCCAGACTCATTCGTACCTCAACACGGTCGGCGAAGATACCACTGCTACGTGTCAGGAACGAAAAAGTATCCCCATTCTGATAGGTGATTGTCGGGGTGATAGCCCAGTTGCTTATATCGCCGTTGTCTCCGGTGCTGCCGAAATTGACATACATGTAAGAGTTCGCCGATCCCTCTGCGGCGTTGAAAACCGCGGGTACACCCTGCCCATAACCCAAAACACCGATGGGGTTGCTATTGTTCTGGAAATCCCAGCCTTCCCCGGCAAGCGCCGCGAAATTGTCGAAGCCTGAACTGTACAGGGTCTCTGCCGAGATGGGTGTGGCACTGAGCAGTGCCAACAATCCGACAATGGCAAGTGCCGATGACGGATTGCGTAGGTGATGCAACGAATAACGCATGATTAGTCTTTCTAGGTAGAACAGGCGCGGTCAACATTGTTACCTGCCGACATCGAGCAGATAAAGTAGTGCGTTAGGGAACTTCTTTGTTTCCGCAGGCTGAGCGCGTGCTTGGGCGGCTGACTGCTTTCCGAAACACGCCGCAAGTAGGCGGTTTATGTGATGTATTACTAAATAAATCACCTCCATCCCGCTCGCTTGGCATAGTATACCCTCTTTCTCTACGAATGCACGCTCTTTATTCTTTTTTTTGCGAGAAGGCGCACCATCCGTGGCATTCGGATCGTACTTTCTGCGTACATCTTCTTCGCGCGATACCATAAAATCGTGCCAGAAAACGAAACAGAGGATGTGCTTCTCGGACTGCGGGATGCTTTGCGCTCCGCGCGGCGGTGGCGTGAACTGCTGTCCGACACCGACCGGCAGACACTGCTTTCGGATATTGCCCGCGTCGGACTCGCCGTCGCCCGTGACCTGAATAACGGGTTGGGTGATCTGGATATCGGGGAGGGTGATGTTCCTTCCGTACCCTGCCCGATAGAACGACTCGCTTTTCTGCGAAGTGTGGCGCCGCGGCTGCTCGCCGCCGTGACCCGCCTCGAAGCCGAACCC
>JACMMA010000756.1 GCA_014379275.1 Armatimonadota bacterium
CAACGCATCTCCCCGTCGGCATTTGTGCCGAAGAACGCACCCACATTTGACCTGACTGTCTGGGATAGTGACAGCACCCCGCCCGCTAATCTGCCTACCGGTCGGTATCTTTTCTTCGGTGCCGTACCGACCGGGGACCTTTCGCCCGTTTCATCGAGCGGCGCGAGCATCGAGTCGCCCCCGATTCTGGACTGGGACCGCGCCTCGCCTTTGCTCCGGTTCACCGATCTGTCCGGGATCCGCGTGCGCTCGGCGCGGAGGGTGACACCGGCACCGTGGGCATCGGTCGTGGTAGAAAGCAAAACAGCCCCGCTAATGGTCGTCGGGGAGCGTTCGGGGATCGGTACCGGCGGACGTGGCGAGACTCGCGTCGCCTATGTCGCATTCCGCCCCACCCAGAGCGATTTCCCGCTACGCGTCGCGTTCCCCGTATTCATCTCCAATGCGGTCACCTATCTCGTCGGGCACACCGACGGCGACGGCGACCGGGTTCTGCGACCGGGCGACACGGTTCCGACCCCCTCGGGGGGGAGCGTGACAAACAGCACCGGCGGAAACGAATCGGTGGCTGGCGGGGCGTACTCCGGAACCCAACGGGTCGGTATGTACACGGTGACCACAGCGAGTGGCGCGAAAAGCCGATTCGCCGTTTCCCTGTTGTCGGCGGGGGAGACGCAGACCGCGCCCGATACATCGCCGCAGATCACCGTAACCGACGCCGTGAAAGACGGCACCGACTCCGCGAAACCGCGTAAATCCCCCCAAGAGTGGTGGGGCTACTTTGCCGCACCGCTACTTATTCTTCTCGCTATTGAATGGTGGCTGTTTCATCGTCGAAAACGATAATCGAAAGCGGCAAAACGCCGCAACAAAACTCCCTCCACGCGTGTTTAATAAAATAGAAGAGTGCGGCGATACGGCTAAGGCGGCGAGCGCAACCAAACACGGCTCTTGCTGGTCGATATAGACGGGGGACAATACAGTCTTCCTTAATGAACGAAAAACGGAGGGAGTTAGTCATGTTAAATTGTCCTTTGTGTGCGCTACCGCTGGAGGCGGTAGAGCGACAGGGTGTCGAAATTGACTACTGTCCGTCGTGCGGCGGTTTGTGGCTTGATGCCGGTGAGCTGAACGCCCTGATCGAACGGGAAGCGGTTGCCGCCCTGCGGCAAGGCGAGCGCGTTCTGACAGCGGCGCGGCGTGGCAAAGAGTTCGATCACGCGGTCTATGACACCGACGAATTCGGCGGGCGGCACGGGATGGTCCCGGCATTCGACGCGAAATTTGTCGTGTCTTCCGGATACGCACGAATGGAAGTAGAGGCAGAGCGGGAACTGGCTTTGCGGTAGCGAAACGAAGCAGGTCTTGCGAGGGGGGAAGACAACTGTGCCACGAAAAGCACTGATCCATTGCTACGGTTACAACGAACAGAAGCGGCGGGACGCGGCATAAGCCGACGACCCGTCGTTTTTGTTTCGGCGGCTGGCTTCACCGGCGTGGTCGACCACCAAACACGAAACTTTTCGCTGTGTTTCGGGTATGCTTGATATCGACAAATCTTATGCAAAAACCCGCCCCCGTTGACTACGATGTTTTAGAACCGATTCGCGAACGGTGGAGCCCGTATGCGTTCGACCGCGAAAAGCCGGTGGAACCGGCAAAGCTTTTATCCTGTTTCGAGGCGGCGCGCTGGGCGGCTTCCTCGCAAAACGAACAGCCGTGGGCGTTCGTCGCCGGGGACCGCGACAACGCGCCGGAATCGTGGCGTACCCTGTTCGGCCTACTCGTCGACGGCAACAAAACCTGGGCGAAAAACGCGCCGGTGTTGATTCTGTCCGTGGTCAGACTGCACTTCGAAAAGGACGGGAAGGTCAACCCGACTGCTTTACACTGCGTCGGGCTTGCCGTGCAGAACTTCGTTTTGCAATCCGTAGCCCTCGGGCTCTCTGTACATCAGATGGGGGGCTACGACCGGGAAAAGGCGCGTGAAGTACTCGGTATTCCCGACACGCACGCCCCGGTCGCGGTCATTGCGCTCGGGTACGAAGCCCCGTCCGGGTCGCTTGACGACCCGAAATTGCGCGACCGCAACGACAACCCGGAGCGAACCCGGAAACCGTTAAAAGAGTTCGTCTACAGCGGCGCGAGCGGATGGGGGGAAAGTTCCCCGCTCGTCGAACCGCCGAAATGACGCAGATATAACCGCCAGGACGCCAAGAACGCCGAAATGGGGGAAGGGGAAGAAAGAGTTTTGAAGATAGTTGCTTCGCGAAACCGGCAAGCCTTCTCCCATCCCGGCGTTCTTGGTGTCCTGGCGGCTCAACAACAGAAAAACAGGAGCCGATACCAAGATCATGAGCCAGGAACTGTGTAGCCCGATCGCCGCCGGAAACCCCGCGCCCGATTTCACGCTAAGTGTGACCGACGATCAGAAGATCTCGTTGTCCCAATTCAAGGGGCAACCGGTCATTCTCGCCTTTTATCCTGCCGACTGGTCCCCGGTCTGCGGGGACCAGATGGCACTCTATAATGAAGTACTGCCCGAGTTTGATAAGCACAACGCGGCGTTGATCGGCGTCAGCGTGGACGGTGTCTGGTGCCACCAAGCCTTCGCAAAAGACAAAAATCTGCACTTCCCGCTTGTCGCCGATTTTGAGCCGAAGGGCGCGGTCAGCAAGCAGTACGGCGTGTATATTGATGGCTACGGGATCTGCAGTCGTGCACTGTTCGTCATCGATAAGGACGGTATGATCGCGTGGAGCCATAACTCGCCGCTCGGGGTCAATCCGGGCGCGGACGGCATTTTAGAGGCGTTGGAACACTTACCGAAGTAACTGCGGCGTACCCGGAGGAATAACATGGCAACCTTGAAAGTAGACGTAGATCCCACCCGCGACCATATTCAGGGCAACGTAGACGCGCCGGTGACACTGGTCGAATATGGCGATTACGAGTGTCCCCATTGTGCGAAGGCGCAACCTGTCGTGGCGGCGATGCGCGAGGCGATGGGAGACAGGCTACGTGTCGTGTTTCGCTCCTTCCCGCTGGGCGAAATTCACAAGCATGCCCAACATGCCTCCGAAGTGGTGGCGGCGGCAGGTGAGCAGGGCAAGTTCTGGGAGATGCACGATGCGGTTTTCACCCACCAGCGCGAGGGCTTAAGCGACGAGAAACTGCTCACCATCGCCGAGGGAATCGGTGCGGACAGGGCAAAAATCGCCGACGCTCTGGATGCCGGGACATTCACCGACCGTGTAAAACAGGACTTCCTGTCCGGAGTGCGATCCGGGGTGAATGGCACCCCGACGTTTTTCATCAACGGGACACGCCACGACGATTCGTGGGACGAGGAAACGTTGTTGGAGGCGTTGCGGGGCGCGGCATAGATAGTTCGGGAAGTCTCTGCCCCCGGTACCCGGGGGCGGCCGGGGGGCAGAGACTTCCGATGCGACCCCCTATACTTTAATCTTCGGACTTTTCGTTCTCCGTTTTGTCCTTCACTTCGTCTTTCTCCGTCACTTCCTTCACAACCGCCGCCGCCGCCGCTTTGCCTTCCGCTTCGGCTTCCTTGTAAGCGGCTTGCACCTCTTTGGGGGTTGGGGTGCGTCCGCTCTGGTAAAACAGTAGTGCGGAGCGACCGGCGGCGAGGGTGCCGGAATAGGCGATGGCGGCTTTGATCGCGAGACCGACGCCCGGGACGGGGATAAACCCGGACAACTCGCGCGCGACCGTGCGCCAGCCGAGTGCGGCACCGATGACGCCCATCAGTTCCTTGATCTGCTTTGTGTAGGCAGGTTTTTTACCGTATGTAGCTGCGAGACGCATCACCATCATCAATTGGTTTTTCGTCAGTAGCAGAACGTCGGCGATGCTCGACGCCGGAAGGATGATCGCGGCGGGTGGAAAGACGCCCGGCAAGCCCGAAATCAGCGCGATCTGCGCGTTCGTCCGGCTCGCGTCCTGGATAATACGGTTGCAGGCGAATGGTCGGAACAACGGGAAGCGGCGACCCAAAGCGACCGAAAGGTGCGGCTGTTGCACGATCATCGCCTGCGCCAATTTGGCGGGATTGGGCGCGGTGATCGGAACCGAACCGACGCCGCGTGCCCCGATGGCATCGTCCTCGTTTTCGGGCGTGTATATCGTGAAGGCGAACGCTTTTGCCGTGTCCGGGTCCGGCACGGTATCGAACTCGCGCAGGTGCGCTTCGGCTTCGTCGCGCTCGTCCAGAGTCGCCTTATCGGTCAGGAACGCTTCCTTTATCCGCATCCGATCTTCCGGTTTGCCCACGAGTGCGATCTTGAATCCGCTGTTCGCCTCATCCTCGATACCACGCGGAGATACTTCCTTGACCTGTTTCCAGAAATCGTATGCCGCCCCAAAAATATTCGCCATCGGTTTTGCTTCGCCTTTAACACTTCGCGCCGGATTCGTCGCCCGGTCGCTGTCAACTTTATCTACCGGTTTATACCCGGTTCCGTGTTCCCGTAATGTCAATGAGCCTGGTTTCTCGTTGCGGAACCGCGGGTAAAAAGCGTCCAGCGTCGATCTCTCGCACCACGCCCAACCAGCACTATTCGAAGAAAGGGAACGTTATCCCACAGAACTTCCCGAAGATGCCATCGCAACCGAATTCCGCAATGGGCACGTGGACCGCGCCCTGGCATTCCCGGTGGAGGACCTGTACGCGGACGGACAACCGGCGGGACAGGTCGGGCAGGAGATTTACGGGCGGGGCGGTGCATGGACGTTTGTCACGCGGGGATACGAACGGATACCGAATATGGCTTTGATGCTGTTTAGCGAGTACCCTGTCTACGACCGTCAGTGGGAAATGGGCAGGACCGGGGCGACCTGCGGTGTGACATTCCGCACGTGCGGCGCGGCGAACGGGGGGGACATGCGCGGGCGGGTCTGCGTCGTGTCCCCGGACGGCTCCCCGGTGCCGAAAGTCGCCGTCTGCGTGACCGAGAACGGCGACGAGGTTCCGCTCCCCGTCACGCTCCCCGAACCGGGACGCACCGAAGCCTGGGTAGGGCAGGGTGCCGAGGTAATCATACGCTGGTAATCGCGTTCATTTAGTTTCCAGTGATATATCATCCAGATAGAACGTGCCGGGTCCGGTCCCGTCCGCGACGAATCCCCACCAATCGAGGCGGTCGAACTGCTTGCCGTCTCGATTTGGTAGCTTTTTCTCGATGGTCATCCCGTTCGCGTCCTCGTGACTGAGAATCAGATCATAGGTACCATTCGCCTTTTCGCCGACGCCGCAAGTGATAGTTAGCGTCACCCAGCGGTTATCAGGGAGCGTGGCGACGGTTTTCCCGTTCGCCGTCAGCGTTCCCTTCGCATCGACCGCGATATTCGGTCCGATCTGGTAGTTGCCGTTCGCATACGTCCGCCACTCGTGGGAAAGGGAAGCCCCCGGTTGCCACCGAAGCATGAAGCGGGCGGAAATCGTGCCTTTATCGAAACGCGGTTGCCAAAATAAGTGCGGGTTATAGGACGCCTTCTGACCCGGCGCGTCGGTGACCCGGATCGCCTTTCCGCCCGACGACGCTTCCTCGGTCACGGTGACCCCCGCCCCAGGCGTGTCCGGCTCCGTGATGACTTGCAGTGTCGGCGACTGCGGAACAGTACCCACCGCTTGCTCCTCGAACGTTTCCCGGATCGACACCAGCCTTGGCGGGACATAGGGGAAAAACGCCGGAGTAATGCGAGGGACAGAAATTTTGGACAGCGGTCTCGGCGACAGGGCGGCAGTGATTTGGTCGCCCATGCCATGCTCGTTGAGGAAGGAGTCCGGCTTGATGCGGAAATCGCCTTTGAGTGGGTTCACGAAACCGGGGTCCGCGACCCGCGACTCTTTGTCCTGACCGGTCGCCGCCTGCCATTGCGCCAGCGTCCGATTGCCGGGGAATATCACCGGCTCACCGCCGAGGCGGAAGTAGATGTTGTGCGACAGTTCTACGCGCTTCCCGTCCCCATTCCAGTTGCCGCCGAGCAGGGTATCGCCGGAATACAGGATCACGTTATGGTTCGCGGTGAAAGAAAGATGCTCCTCGTCACGGGTGCGTATCAGTTGCGCTTCGTCACCGAAGGCGAAGATGTTAAACCCGATCCGGTTATCCTTGCCATAATGCTGGTGAAAAGGCGACGCGGAAACGTTGTAAACGACGTTGGAAGTAGCAGAAACGTTGGTCGTCCCTTCGTCGAAATAGATTCCCCAGCCGCCGTAGGAGAAGGATCGGATGTCGTGGATATGATTGTAACTAATGGATGACTCGTCCGAGCCTCCAAGCGTGTATACCCCGCCCATATCGGAGAGCACTCCCTGTCCGATGTGGTGTATATGGTTACCACCGATCATGTTTTGACGCGCGGAGTTTGTCCCATATCCCCAGTGCCAGCCCACCGACACGCCGGTGTAGTAGAAGTCGGCGATTTCGTTGTCGGCGATGCCGTTCACCTGGGATTGTCCGATCCAGACGCCGATACCGGCGGGGTGAAGCCGCCCCCCGCCGAGGATGCGGCAATTCCGTACCGCGTTCAAGCCGACCCAGTCCGCCTCTGTTTTGGGTGCCTCCGTCTCGCCGATCTTTATGCCGCCCGCGCCCAGGTCGGCGAGAACACTCGACCAAACGTCGCATTTCGTGCTCCCGGCGCGAATCCACAGACCGTATCCGCCGGTATGCAGGATCGCGCACTTATGGAGCCGGACGGATTGGCTGCTCCGTATCGTTAGCGCGGCGGGAATATCCGCCTCCGCCTGCCATGTCGAACGTCCTTCCTTGGGGGCGTTGTAGGCGGTGTGCGCGAACTGGACCCGTTCGAAGGCGATATTCTTTGCCCCGGCAATCTCCAGTAACGATTCCAGACGCGGCGCGACAACCGGAATCTTCCGTAAATCCTCGTCGGGTTTGGTGAGGTAGGTCAGCACCCCGGTTTTCCCATCGAGATACCATTCGCCCGGCTCTGACAGGGCCTCACGAACGTTTTCGACCAGGTAGCGGTTTCCTTTCGCGAGGTTCGTGAACTCCTGATCGCCTATCGTCCGACCCGCGAAACGAACCGTGTTCGCCGCCGGATCTACGGCTTCTATTGGGAAGCGGCTCATCTCCCAGGTATGGAACGGAAGCACTTCGACACGGCTCAGATCGTGCCAATCGGCG
>JACMMA010000757.1 GCA_014379275.1 Armatimonadota bacterium
GATCCTTCTCTGCCCCTCCGACACGCTTTCCGGGACGGGATACGACGCGACCTCGTACAACTATTCCGCGGCGTTCTATCACTCCCCCGACGTAACAGACGCCCTGACCATCCGCAACCTGCGTTCCGCGCTTTCGGACCCCGGTCCTGGCGCGGTCTGCGAAACGCAAACGGAGAGCAACGTACAATTTCCGGCGAAAAAGTCGCTCGTCGCGGAATGGTTCACCAGCCACGACCATGCCGGTACACAAAATCCGGTCGGTTTTTGGGGAACGTTAAACGCGGCGACGAACGCGCCCGGCGCGGACCGCTCCACCGGCGCACGGAACCACGTGTTCGCGGACGGGCACACAAAATTAGTCTTCGCGAAACAGCAGAGCGCGACAGCCGCCGACGATTCCCCGGACATGAACCGCACTCCGGGAGGGGTCGCCGGATCGGACCTGCGCTAACACCGGTTCTAGTTATCGGGAGACGGCAGACAATTATGTAGACTCGCGCGAAAAGTTTCCGCTGCCTGCCTCAGAGGACAACATGCACGCGAAACGGGAGTCTCTTCACGTCCGCCTCATGACTTGCCGCCCAATGCGGATTCGTCTGCCTCAGGGACTTTATCATCTGGTACAATAACCGCGAAGGCGTGGCAGTCGGCGGTTTCGCCCCGTTCGCCGGACACTCTTAAACACACTGTAGGACGAATAAACAAACGTGGCTGGAACATTTCCCCTTAGCATCGTAACCCCGGAGCGAACCGTGGTCTCCGAGACTGTCGCCGCCGTGCAGATCCCCGCTTCCGGGGGGTCGATGGGCATTCTTGCCGGACACGCGCCGCTTTTGGCGGAGCTGGGTGTCGGCGAGTGCGTGGTCAAACTACCGAACGGGGCGGAAGAAACCTACGCCGTGGCGGGGGGTACCGTGGAGGTTTCGCGCGAACAGGTGACCGTCCTCGCGGATACTGCGGAACGGGCGTCCGATATCGACCTGACCGGCGCCGAGGAAGCACTCGCGGCGGCACGACAATTGCTAACCGGACTGGAAGCCAGCCCCGACTCGGCGAACGTCAACCGCGACGATCTCAACGAAACGATCCGGCGCGAGCAGTCGCGCATCCGGATCGCGGGCGGCAGTCGAAACTAAGCAACCCGTTTCCGGGTTGTAGAAAAGAGATATGCTAATGAGCGGCGGCAAAATCTGGCGGCTAGCCTTTACAATTTTGATGACGGCGATGCTCGTGATTCTGGGATGGTTTGCCGCTGATGCCGCGCTTACCTTGATAGCCGGGGACAGCGAGATTCGCCCTACCTTCGCCGAACAGTGGACGAAATGGGTGTACCGGGGGGCGTACATACTCGCCGCTATTTTCTTCGGAATCGCCTTCGGGCGGTTCGTTTTTCGCAAGATCGAGGAAACCGGGACGCGCCTCGAACAGATGTCGGCGCGGGATAAAGTCGCGCTGGCGGGCGGTCTCGCGGTCGGCATCCTGCTTTCGGCGATTGTCTCGCTACCGATCATTTTCACCCTGTCGGCGAAGAGCATGCCGCTCGCCATCGTACTGTCTCTCCTCCTCGGGGTGATCATCACCTATCTCGCGGTCGCCGCCGGGTGGTCGCTCAAAGAAGAGATCCGCTTCTACATCCCGCCGAAAGAAACGGCGGATGAGACCATGGTCCCCGACGAGCGATTCAAGTTGCTCGATACGAACGTGATCATTGATGGCCGCGTCGCGGATGTGGCCCGTGCCGGGTTTATCGAGGGGCACTTGTATGTCCCCGGCTTCGTTCTGGACGAACTGCAGTACATCGCGGACTCGGCGGACGCGTTGAAACGCGCACGGGGTCGGCGAGGGTTGGACACGCTACGGCAGATGCAGTTAGATTTGAAGCTGTCTGTGCGCGAGTACGACAAACTGGCTCCCGGCAAAGATGCGGTGGACAGTCGGCTAGTACGCCTCGCCAAAGTGATGAACGGCAGCATCGTCACGAACGACTTTAATTTAAATAAGGTGGCGGGGCTCGAAGGAGTTTCCGTACTCAACATCAACGAACTGGCGAACTGTCTGAAAACCGTGGTCCTGCCCGGCGAGGAGATGAACGTCACCATCGTCAAGCACGGGCGAGAAGCAGGTCAGGGTGTCGGATATCTGGACGACGGGACGATGGTCGTTGTCGAAAACGCGCGGCGCAAAATGGGCGAAACGCTCCCGGTGTTGGTGCAGTCGGTGATGCAGACGCAAGCGGGGAAGATGGTTTTCGCGCACATCGCGGACGAAGAGGACGAAGGAACAGGCGACCCGGTGCCGGATGACGATGGCGGCGATCCGCCCCGCACTACTCCCGCCGCGAACGGCGCATACGTCAATGGCAACACAAATGGCAGACAGAATAACGCGGAAAGTGTACGCGCTTATACCGGCGGCAGGACGCGGCGTCCGGTTCGGTAGCCC
>JACMMA010000758.1 GCA_014379275.1 Armatimonadota bacterium
ATTGGACAGGAAAATCTGCTAGAACCAGTCGAGGGAGTTCGCATCCATCGCCGTTTTTTCGGTCGCGCCGATGAGCGTCGCGAAGGTTTCTTCCAGCGTCGTGCCGTTCGCGGTTTGCATCAGTTCCGCCAGATTGCCTTCGGCGATGATGGTGCCGTTTTGGATCACGGCGGCACGGTCGGCGAGGCGCTCCACCGTTTCCAGGACGTGCGACGTGAAAAATACCGTCACGCCCCGGTTTCGCGTCAGTTCCGTCAGCACTGCACAGAGTGTACGTACCGAAAGCGCGTCCACGCCGTTAAACGGCTCGTCCAGAAATAGAACGGCGGGCGCGTGGAGTAGCGCGAACGCCAGCGCCGTTTTCTTTTTCATGCCGAGCGAGTATTCCGCGATCAGGCGGTCGGCGTCGGCGGAAAGATCGAGCAGGGAAAGCAGTTCGGCGGCGCGGCGGGCGGACTCGCGCCTCGTCAAGCCGCGCATCCGGCCCGCCCATTCCAGAAACTCACCCGCGCCCAGTTTTTCGTACAGCGCGATATCTTCCGACACAATCCCGATACGCGCCTTCAACGTCAGCGGGTCGGCGGATACGTCGCACCCCGCGACCGTAGCGGTCCCTTCGGATGGCGCGGTTAGCCCGGTCAGACAACGAATCACGGTGGATTTCCCGGCGCCGTTCGGTCCGAGGAACGCGTAAAAACTGCCTTGCGGGACATCAAGCGAAACGTTTTCGACCACGGTGCGTTTGCCGTACCGCTTCCCAAGGTTTTTGGCGTAGATCGCGGGGAGTGAGTTGGTCATTACTTTACACCGTCCAGTTGGCTGATGAGTTTTTGCTCGTGGGCCGGTGTGAGACGCCGGGCAGTAATCCACACGGATGCGGCGTACAGGGCGGCGACATAGACCACGCCGAGCGCATACCCCGCGATTCCCCACGCCGTCCCCAGCGTCAGGACGGGCAGAAAAAGAAGACAGGTGCCGATAAAAATCGCGATATAGAGAAAAAGGAGTACACGCTCGGGTTCCCGCTCGAAACGCTCCTTTTTTCGTGCGATAGGAAAGACTGCCCCGACGGATGCTAGATTACCTAGCGCGGTGAACAGGATCAGTACAGGCACAAGCCCGACCAGTAGTGTCGGTATGAAACGCGGGTTCCCCGCGACCAGCGCGAACCCACTGAGTACTACTCCGTCGAAGACGAACAGCGACGCGAACAGAACGAGATTTTTTGTGAACAGAATCCGCCACCGGTCGCGCGGGAGCGAGAACAGGGTCGCGGCGCACCCGGCTTCGCTCCCGAAACGGTTACAAACGAACTGCGTTTGCCATGCCAGGATATAGAGAGTGAGTCCCATGCCGAGCAGGTCGGAAAGGTTCCGCACGGCGTCCGGTCCGAGGTTGGGCGCGATCCAGGCGTAAGCGATGGCAAGGAGCAGACTCGCCGGTCCGCGAAGCGCGGTGTGCGCGGACGGGTCGCGTAACAACAGCCTCGCCTCGGTGACGAAGGGGCCGGCGTGGCGTGGCGCGGTGCGCAATGCCCGGTTTTGCTGGACCGCGTCGCTCGTCCCCTCGGTACGCTCGCTGACGCGGTCGATCAGAACCGTGCCCACGGCGGTCAGCGCGACGGTTACGGCGAGGGCGAGTAACGGGACC
Organism: Armatimonadota bacterium; assembly: GCA_014379275.1. GTDB lineage: Bacteria > Armatimonadota > Armatimonadia > Armatimonadales > Armatimonadaceae > JACMIU01. The sequence goes on from JACMMA010000758.1 coordinate 1,651, forward strand.
GTTTTTCCGCCACCGGGCGCGGTCAGACACCGTGCGGCAAGCCCCGGCGCGGTAGCCGCCAGAAAGGCGGGCACGGCGGGCGGCGGGGGAGGCGGCGGGTCCCAGGGCAGGCGTACCGACGGTTTCGTTTCCCCGACGACCGACGACAGCGCGGCCGCGGGCGCGGCGCGCAACACGCAACCGACTAAAAATAACAGGGCGCCGGTCGCCGTGATTAAACCGGTCCGTCCGCGCTTGGCCACCAGTGCGCCGAGTCGTCCGAACAACAGGGCGAGGCAAAGCGCGAACAGTCCCAGCAGAACGACCGGGACCGCGCTTTGCCAGCTACGCGTCGCCAAAGGTACCGCCGCGATGACGAAAAATAAAGTCGGGAGTGACACCGCGAACGAAACGGCATCGGCGAGCAGGGTTGCACCGGGCGGCACGGGGAGCGCACAGAGAACCGTCGCGGGGGGCGGTTCCATCACGCCGCCGACTCCTCCCTGCCCGGCGAGTAGCAGGGCGACGTACAGGATCGTGATCAGTAGCAACGCGGCACAGACCGCGGGAAACGCTTCGGCGGGAGTGGTCGTTAGCAACCGTGCGGCACGCCCGCCGATCTGCCACGCGGCGGGACAAACTAAAACCAACCCCAGCACACTGGCCGTTTGTGCCGCCGGGCTGCGTTCGATGGTGCGCCGCGTGAGGTGAAGACGCAGGACGAGCAGGGTCCTGGCGACAGACAAAAGCGAAGGAGGGGATAGGGACGAAGGCATGGGAACGCTCTGTTGCCTTTTACCGATTACCGTGGGCGGTTCGTTCCGGATGTGGCGCGAGTTTCCGTGGGTTCGCCCTCCCCTTTGTTTCTCCCTCCCACGGGTACCCCTTGGGTGCCCGGGGGGGAGAAACGACGGCGACTTGTGCGAAACTCGAAAATCCCTTATCCTAAGGGGGTTGCCCTGGTCGCGTCGCTTGCGATGCCAGAGGCACCGCGCAATTTACTGTTAGGAGTTTCGTCTTTTGATGACACGTCGCCGTGTGCCGTCCGCGTTGTTTGCCGTTCTGTTGCCCCTGATCGCCGCCCCGTTCTCTGCCCGCGCGCAGGACATCCGCCCGATACCGCCGCCGGGAATCGCCATCCCCGATGCCGACCGCGCCGCGCTCACCGCCGAAGTAGACGCCCTCGGTCGCGAGATCGAGTCGCTACGAGAAGAACTGAAGCAGCGCAAGCCGGGGATGTCGCGCTATCTCCCCGACGTGCAGATCTACTACAACGCCGTCCGTTACCCACTCCTGTACAATGAATTCTATAACGTCAAGGAGCTGGCGAACGCGAAAACCCTGCTCTCACAGGGACGGGAGCGGGCGAAATCCCTGCGCGAAGGGACCGCGCCGTGGACCAAACAAACGGGCCTGCTCGCCCTCGGTTATGTCAGCAAGATTGACGGCTCGGTGCAACCGTACGCACTCGTCGTCCCGGAACCGTTCTCGGCGGCGTATAAAAAACCCAAGCGACTCGACTTTTTCTGTCACGGTCGGGGCGAGACGCTGACCGAGTTGAACTTCATCAGCGAGCGACAGCGTAGCGCAGGGGAGTTCACGCCGCCCGACACGTTCGTTCTGCACCCGTACGGTCGCTACTGCAACGCCAACCGTTTCGCGGGCGAGGTGGACCTGTTCGAGGCGCTGGAGGATGCGAAGAAGCGGTACCCGATAGACGAGGACCGGCTGGTGATGCGCGGGTTCTCGATGGGCGGGGCGTCGGCGTGGCAGTTCGCGACCCACTTCCCCGACATATGGGCCGCCGCCGCGCCGGGCGCGGGCTTCTCGGAAGCGTCCGGGTTTCTGCGCCTATTCGCGGAGGGCAAAACGCCGCCGCCGTGGTACGAGCAAAAGCTGTTCCGCTGGTACGACGCGACGGACTACGCCGCGAACCTGTACAACTGCCCGACCGTGGCGTACAACGGCGACCGGGATGGACAGAAGCAGGCCGCTAATATGATGGAACTCGCGATGGCGAAGGAGGGTTTGCCGCTCACCCGCGTGATCGGCAAGGAAACGGGACACTGGTACAACGCCGACAGCAAGAAGGAGATCAATGACCGCCTCGCCGTGTTCGCCGCGAAGGGACGCGATACGATGCCGCGGCAGATCAAGTTCACGACGTGGACGCTACGCTACAACAAAGCCGCCTGGCTGACCGTCACCGGACTGGGCGAACACTGGGAACGCGCCCGCGTCAACGGCGAACTGGCGGGAAACACGGTAACGCTTTCCACGGAAAACGTCACCCGGTTCGAGCTGTCTAACGCGCTCAGTGGGAAGTCGGTTGTGGTGGACGGGCAGACGTTGCGCGGCTTGAAGTTCGCCAGGGAGAACGGCGTGTGGGTCGCCCGCGAGCCGAACAACTACCGCGGGGCGCGCAAAAAGCCGGGCTTGCAGGGACCGATTGACGACGCGTTCCTGGATCGCTTCGTGATGGTGCGCCCGACCGGGACGCCGCTCACGCCGCAGACCGGCGCATGGACCGCCACCGAACTCGCCCGCGCGGCGCGCGAATGGCGGGCGACGTTTCGCGGCGACGCCATCGTTCGTGACGACAAAGCCGTGACCGACGCCGACATCAAAGCGGGGAACCTGATCCTGTGGGGCGATCCGTCCAGCAACGCCGTCCTAGCGCGGATCGCATCGCGCCTGCCGGTGCGTTGGGACGAGGACGGCACGATCCGCGCCTACGGCAAAACGTACCCTGCCGGTACCACGGTTCCGGCGTTTATCTACCCGAACCCGTTAAACCCGGCGCGCTACGTGGTGATCAACTCCGGCGTCACGTGGCGCGAGGCGGCATACCTCAACAACGCGCAACAGCGCCCGCGCCTGCCGGACTGGGCGATCATTGACATCACCACGCCGCCGGACAAAGACGTCCCCGGTCGCATCGCCGACGCGGGCTTCTTCGACGAAAACTGGCGGTTCAAGGCGGTCAAGTAAACCAGCCTTTCCCGGGTACCCAGAGGGTACCCGGGGGAGGGAGAAAGCCCTACGCCCCGCTAGGAAGTGTCGGCATCGCTTCGTCCACCAGCGGCATCCCCTCGCCGTCAGTGCGGACGCCGCGCGCCGCCGCCGCCCGCTCATCTTCCGGGCTGTGCCGCGCCAGCATCGCCAGGATGCTCGCCCCGACCATCAGCGCCGCGAGGACGAAAAGTCCCGCCTGATATGACTGCGTTTTGTCCTTCAACCAGCCCATCGCGAACGGTCCCGCGAACCCGCCGAGGTTGCCGACCGAGTTGATGAACGCGATCCCGCCCGCCGCCGCCGCGCCGGAAAGCATGCTCGTCGGCATCGCCCAGAACGGTCCCTGGCAAATCCCCGACCCGATGCTGAACACGACCAGCGCCGCGATGGTCAGATAAGGGTTCCCGGAAAGCGCGGCGATGGCGATACCGACCGCGCCTAGCCCCGCGCCGAACGCCACGTGGTATTTTCGTTCGCAGGTCTTGTCGGAGTGCGCCGCGCTCAGTAGCATCGCCACCGCGCCCGCGAGACCCGGCAGGGCGACGACGAGCGAGATCGTCTGGCTACTCCACGTCGTCAGCGCCTTGAAGATCTGTGGCGTGAAAAAGCCCAGCCCGTAGCCCGCGGAAACGTACAGGAAGAATATCGCGCAGAAATGCAGGATCGCCGGGCTCTGGAGCGCCTGTAAGAGCGACAAGCCGTGTTGCTTATCGCGGTGTTGCCGCTCCTGCGCGAGCCGCCCGATCAGCCAGTTTCGCTCCGGGTCAGACAGCCAGTGTGCCTTCTCCGGGCGGTCGGTCATGTAGTACAGGACGACGAATCCGAGTAGGCAGGACGGGATTCCTTCGAGCAGAAATACCCACTGCCAGCCCTTCAGGTTGCCGATACCGTCCAGACCGAGCAACGCCCCGGAGATCGGTCCGCCGACCACCCCGACGATCGCCGACACCGCGACGAACCGCGCCACCGCCTGCGCACGTTGCGCGGTCGGGAACCAGTACGTCAGGTACAGGATCATCCCCGGATAAAAGCCCGCCTCGGCGACGCCGAGCAGGAACCGCATCGTGTAAAACCAGAACGGGTTGGTGACGAACAGCATCGCCGCCGAGATCGCGCCCCACGTGAACATGATGCGCGCGATCCAGATGCGCGCCCCGACCTTTTCCAGGATCAGGTTGCTGGGCGCCTCGAAGAAAAAGTAGCCGATGAAGAACATCCCCGCCCCGATGCCGTACACGGTGTCGGAAAAGCCGAGGTCGGGCTTCATGGTGAGCGACGCGATACCGATGTTGGTACGGTCGAGTATGTTGAACGCGTACAGGATGGCGATAAACGGGATCAGCCGTTTTGCCACTTTTCTCAGCACCGCGTCCTGCGACGGAACGTCCGAATCCGATGAAGAAACCACGCAGTATCCCCCTGCCGCTTCCGTCCTGGAGGCGACGAGGCATTGTAACACTAAACCGGCGGCGGCGTCGAGTCGTCGGACGATTACAAACGCCCGTGGTCGAAAGAAGGGAAATTGGTATAAGATAGTCAGACCGGGGCATTGACCCCATACCCTAAGGAACCAATAAACCCATGTTCATACACACCGTCTATTTCTGGCTGACCCCCGATGCTACCGATGCCGACCGCGACCAAACCATGCGGGACTGCCACGAATATCTGAGCAAGATCCGCACCGTCCGCCAACTCTGGGCGGGTGTTCCCGCCCAAACGCCGCGCGACGTAGTGGACAACTCGTTCGGCGTCGGGCTGACCGTGGTGTTCGAGGACAAGGCGGGATACGACGTGTACGAGCCGGACCCGTTGCACCTGGAATTCATCGCGCGCAACAAGGGGAGCTGGTCGCGCGTGCAGGTGTACGACGCGGTCGGGTAGGTTTGTTTCGGGGATCTTCCACCCTCCAGTGGAA
>JACMMA010000759.1 GCA_014379275.1 Armatimonadota bacterium
GTGCTCCTGAAGACGGGCGAGTTGGTCGCGCAAAGAGGGCACGGCATCCCCCCCGATTATTTGTTGCGCGGCTTCCGTGAACCAGCCCCCGCGGAACACGGACAACGCCGCGAACGATCCCCGCAGATCGTCCGGCAGTAGTGTATAGCTGGTGTCTATCGCGGCACGCATGCTATGGTGACGGGGGGGCACATCCGGGCGGCGACTCGCCAGCAAGTCGAACCGGTCCTGTAGTTCCGCGAGCATCTGCTCGGGCGTCAGCGTCGCCGCCCACGCGGCGCAGAGTTCGATGGCGAGTGGCAGACCTTCCAGCCGGGCGCACAAAAGAGCGACCGCGCTTTGGTTTTGCCGCGTCAGGCGGAAATCCAGGCGGACGTTACAAACCCGGTCCACGAACATCTGGACACTGGCATAGTGTTCTAGCAATTCGTCCGGTGTGCTTCGCGTCGATGACCCCGACTCCGCCGACGATGGCGGCGTTGCCAGCGGGGATAGCGGGAACGTCTGCTCTCCCTCCAAACAGAGCGGACGCCGCGAGGTGGCTAAAAGCGAGAGCGACGGCACGCGTGCAAGCAGGTCCGCAATCACGGCGAGCATTTCAGGGTCGCCAGCGAGATGCTCGCAGTTATCCAGGATTAGCAACGGGTGTTCCGCGCACTCCTGTAACAGACGGGCTAGCATCGTCCGCAGCGCCGTCCCGTCCTCGCGTGCTTCGTCCTGTTGTTGGATGACGCGGTAGACGGCGGGAATGATCTGCCGCGCTCTAGCGACCGGCTCTAACGGGATGAAAAACGCACGCCGCTCCACGCGTATTCCCGAGCCGCTTTCGTCGGATTCGAACCGGCGCCCTAGTTCGAGGGCGAACCGCGTTTTGCCGCAACCGCCCGGTCCGAGCAGACTCACTAATCGGGAGTGCCGCCCCTGTAAACGGTCGAGCAGAAACGTCCTTTCGTTCTCCCTGCCGAAATAGCGCGTCAGGGGCAACGGCAGTCGCGCACCACCGGCGGATGTGGGCGCGACGGCGACCGCGGGCGGCACGGCAGGCTCACGCGCGGGCACCGCATGGGCGAGTTGTTGCAACATGTTTGACGGCGAGTTGCCACCGTGCGCGTCCCGGTGACGGCGCGTGAACGACGAAACAGTGCGCAACGCCGCCTCCCGCTCCCCGGTCCGGGCGAACAGCCGCAGTAGCCGGGCGCAGGTTTCTTCGTCGGCGGGGTTTAATCCCAAAAGTCGGCGGGCGTGTGCGACGGCATTCGGGAAACGACCGGCACTCTCGTGAAGGGCGACGACTCGGCGTAGCGCGTCCTCATACGCGCCCGCCAGACGCTGTTGTTCGCGAAAAAGTGCCGCGTCTTCCTCGCAAATGCCGGGCAGAAGCGGTCCGGCGTATAACGTGAGTGCGGCTTCAATGATGGATGCGATCTGCTCCGTGTCGCCCGACGGGGCGCGGGGCGCGCGCACTCCGGCGTCGAACGCGGCGACATCGGTAGAAAACGCGCCGGGCAAAAGCCACACGCTCTGGCGGTCCGCCCCGAACACCCCCCCGGCGGGAAGGGCGGCGTCGGATTCGA
>JACMMA010000760.1 GCA_014379275.1 Armatimonadota bacterium
ATCGGGATGTGTCTCGCGGTGTTTGGGCATCAAGTCGCCAGGGTTGTGCGAATTGACGCCCTCCACGGTCCCCGAACAGTAGCCCGCGCAGGAAAGAAGCGGCACCGTGATACCACGCCGGAGCAGCCCGTCGCGGACATAGTGCTGGTACTCGTCATCGACGAGCATATCCTTGCCGCGCGTCCACGTCAGGTTCTCGTACTCGTTCTCGACCTGTACCAGAATCACGTTGCCGCCGTTCGTCCACTGGTGCGCGGCAATGATCGGCGTTACCGCGTCGAAGTAGGCATCCATGGCGGCGAGATAGGGCGCGTTCATGCGCCGCGTTTCGAGTCCCGGCACGTTGATCAGCCACGCCGGGAAGCCACCAAAATCCCATTCCGCGCAAATGTATGGACCGGGACGCACGATAACATACATGCCCTGCCGCTCGCATTCGGTGATAAACTCGCCCAAATCGGCGTCTCCGTCCCAGTCCCATTCGCCCTGCTCTGGTTCATGAAAGTTCCAAGCGACATAGGTTTCGATCGTGTTCATGCCCCCGCGCTTTGCTTTGGCGATGCGGTCCGCCCACAATTGGTGTGGGACGCGGAAGTAATGGATACACGCGGAAAGGAAGATCTCCGGATTGCCATCGATCAAAAAAGTGCGGGGATTGTAGGATACGGAACGTGCAGAAACGGTTTCGCTCATAGTTGGCATAGTATACCGGAAACGGGGGTTTCACCCACCGGTAGAACCCTCTGGCTGAGGACGCTCCGCGTCCCGGCGTGCGTGAAGCGTTCGGCAATCCCCTGCACCGTTTCGCCCTGCCCCTGTCCTGAACGCGGAGCGTCCTCAGCCAGAGGCTTCTACCGATGGGTGAAACCCCCGTGGGTCGCCAGAAACGCTTCCACCTGTTCGCGGGTCGGTTGCCCGGCGACATTGCCGTAGTGCTGGATGCGTAGCGCGACGGCAGCTTGCGCGAACGTCGCCGATTCGATCACGGTTTTGCCCTCGCGGTACGCCCACAAAAACGCGCCATGAAACAGGTCGCCCGCCCCGCAGGTATCGACGACGTTTTCGACTTTGAAGGCGGGCACGTGAACCGGATCGCCGCCGTTCTCGTCGCGGCAACCGATCACCACGCCGTCCGCGCCGAGCGTCACCCCGGCGACAGTCGCCCCGAGTTCCAAGAAGCGATTCGTTTGTTCGATAGGATCGTCGGCGTAATCCGGGAACGTACCTGCGCCTCCGACCTTTGACGCAATGATGATGTCGCACGACGGAAGCAGATCGCGGTGGGTCGGGCGCGACGAACCTAAATCCAGCGAGAGCATTCCGCGAAGATTCTCTCTGATACGGAGTGCCCATCGTGTTTCGCGACCGTCTGTGTGCATAAGCCCGGTGTCGGAGAACGGCGTCCATGGCGACAAAATTGGCTCCTCGCTGAGAGTTCCGGGAAAATTGGCCAGGGCACGCGTACTGTCCGATGTGTCCAAGACGACGAGCAAATGCGGCGTCCGATGCCCAGCCCGCGCCCGAGTAAATTCGGAACTGACGCCGCACTCTTGCAGCACGTTCAGCACTTCGTCCCCCGCTGTGTCCTCACCGATGTTACCTACAAACAGCGGCGGTTCGTCCAAACCCAGCCGCGCCATCGCCATCAGGGCGACCGGAACCGGGCCACCGACCTGCTCGAAATAACGCGTCGCCGTGGATTTCATGTCGCGCTCCCAGCGGTCGGTCACGGCGACGTGATCCAGCCCGACGATGCCGATTCCGGCGACGCGGCGGGTGCGCCAGTCTGATTTGAACATGGGGGTAGTTTCTTTTCCCTCCCCCCAACCCCCTCTCATTCCGATGAGAGGGGGTTGGAGAAGATACGGTTAAGGCGCGGCAGGCAAGAACGACGCGTCCACCAGACCCGCCAGGTCCGGCTTCCTGCGCCCCAGGAACCCGAGGGCGAAGGAACGGTCGGCTTGGGTTTGCAACGTATCGGGATACGGGTCGTTCGTGAACGTGATCCGTCCGAGCGATTCGGCGATGATCGCGTCTTTCAAGCCGCGCGACGTCAGCCGCTTGATCTCGGCGTTGATCGGCGCAACGGCGGCTTTTTTGTCGGCTTCGATACGCGCGGCGATCTCGGTATGCGCGGTAACAATGCTACGTACCAGTCCGGGGTGCGCTTTCAGGAAGTCGTTACGGACCACGATTACCGTGGTCGCATACTGCTTGCCCGGCCACTCTTCGCGATCTTCCAGGATGAGTTTCGCGCCCTGCTCGGCGATCAGCCGCGCGCCCCACGGCTCCTGCATCCAGGCGGCGTCGAGGGATTTCTGCTCGAACAGCGTCGCGAGTTGCGGCGAATCGGTCGGGATGATCTGTGTCGCCCCGCCTTCCTCGGAAAGTCTCTGTTTCAAAACCTGCGTCACATAGTACCGCGCCGCGACATCCTGGGTACCACCTTTTTGCGGGGTCCCGATGCGCTTGCCGACAAGTTGTTCGGGTTTCGTGATCCCGCTGTCAGCGCGGGCGACCAGCACCGCGCCCCCGGACGCCGCCCCAGAAACGATTCGCACCGCATCGCCTTTGGTTTTGATGAACACGTTGATCGCAGGCGTCGGACCGATGTACGCGACGTCTACCTCACGGGCAAGCAACGCTTCCATCTCCGACGGACCGTTCAGGAAGACTTTCGGCTCGATGGTGGCTTTCCCAGCGACGGCTTTCGAAAAGGTGCCGTCCGCGACTCCGATGATCGCGGGGGCGTGCGTGACATTCGGGAAGTACGCGAGACGGATCGCGACCGGTTTTGTGGTGGTGTTGCCGGTGGTCGCTTCTCCGGCGGGCTTACAGCCCGACAATCCGGCGCAAAGAAGGGCGGCGGAAAATACCGCCGCCCGCAGGATCTGTTGTCGTGTCATGGAAGATAGTATACGCGCTTACGGCTTGGGGTGTCGTCGCCAGTCGTTGTCGGTGTACGAACGCCAGGTCTTATCCGGCGTGGTGACGAACTTAGCGTGCCCGTCGGCGTAAGCGATGTTGGCTCCGCCCTTGGGATACACCAGCGAACCGTTTTTGATATGGCGTGC
>JACMMA010000761.1 GCA_014379275.1 Armatimonadota bacterium
GTTTCGGTTAGCGATATGATCCCGGTACTTTTCGGCTTCACGCTTGACCCTGCCGCCGCGATGGTGCGGCCAGGAGCGCACCTTTGTAGCTTTCATGCCGTGGCGGACCCCGCGAAACGGGATTTGATCCGTGCCTGGAGCGGGCAGAAACTACGGCGAGCATGAGAATGGTCAGGCGGCGGCTTCTTTGGGGATCTTTATCATACTTTCCTTGTTTCCGAGCCGACGCTCCGCTTCCTCCTCCAGACGGTTGATCGCTGTTTGTACGCGTTCCGTGAGTTCCGCGAGGTCGTCTTTCGGTCCGGCATAGATCGGGTCGCCGTAGATCCAAAGACACTTCGCAAACGGTAGCGGGATCAGGAAACGGTCCCACGAGCGCAGGAAGCGGCGCGGACGGGCGGAGACGCCGACCGGGATGATCGGTTTCCCGGTCTTCTGTGCGTAGTAGATCATGCCCGGCTTCGCGATCCGGGCGGGACCGCGCGGACCGTCCGGCGTGAACGCGAGCACCGTGCCGGGTTGGGACAAAATCTCGCGTCCCTGCCGCAAAGCTTCCACGGCGAATTTATTGGAGGAGCCTCGGATGAGCCGCCACCCCAGTCGCTCGAAAATCGCCGACAGCAGTGCGCCATCGCCGGAACGGGAAACCAGGGCGTAGTAGCCCCGGTTTTGCGTGCAAGCGAACGGCACGAGTAGTCGACCGTGCCACGTGACGAGGATCACCGCCCCGTGCTCTTTGAGCACCGCCGCGACCGCATCTTCGTTTTCCAGCGTCACGCGCCACGTTCGATGCAATAGCATGACTGCGGACGAGAGGAGTCGTGACAGCAACGCGACCCGCTGTTCGTGGGAAAAGATGCGACGGAAAAAACCGCGCGCCGACTTAAAAATGTTCATGACTGCTCCGCTTCATCGGTGCCGTCACGCTCTGAAGAATATCGCACGGACTGGTGGCATCGTTTCTCAACGGTTTACGCATTGTGCCCTTCGAAAAAAGATCGGTGTCCGACCGGGCGATTCGGGGCGGACTGCCTGCCGTCACCGAAAAGAGGTACGGCGGGATCGCATCACCGATGACCGAATCGCGTGGTGGGTACGATATCCTATCACGGTCTAATAAGGGTTGTGCGCATCCTACGGGGCCAGACTCCGAGAGAAATAGGATCCATTCGGAGGATCGCGTCTCACCGCATCCCCACGGCGACATATGTTTCTGTGCTCACCCGAACGCCGTCATCGCCGTATTGCTATGTCACGGACTTCATGGCAAGGCGTAAGTGAGCTCGTTCTTCGTCGGACATCGCGGTGTAGACCGGGAATTGCCCGTAGAACCGGTGCATGTTATCGGCGACCCATTCGGGCGAGGGAGCCTCCCACACGCCGCTAGTCGTCCGGACCGACACCTCGCCGGAGCCCGCTTTTCGCATCTCCTCCGCGAGGCGGACGGGGTCGCTCAGCCGGGCAATCCTTGGGGAAGGGGTGTGGGGTGCGGCGTCAGGGAAGGCGACGCGATATGCGTCGTGAAAGGCGACGACCGGTGGCGCCCCTTCCCGCCGCGTCCACACCGCGACACAGCCGCACCCGCCAGGGCGCATACACGTGCCATCTCCGTAAGACCACATTGCTAATCCGGGAAGAGCATGACGCCGAAGGTCGAAAACGCCGCATCGAAGCGGGCGTCGTCTATCTCCAGTGCCTGACCGTCCATGACCCGAGCCTCACACGCCTCCCGCCCCTCCGTGCGCAACCGGTCGGACAGGCGAGCCACCATGCCGGGCGAAAAATCCACCGCCAGCACTTTCGCGCCGGACCGCGCCGCGGCGAGCGTCAAGGCACCCGTTCCCGCCGCTACGTCGATCACCCGCTCGCCGGGGGTGACGCCGCTCAGACCGAGTGACTGCTCGGCGTGTGGTCTGCTGATCGGCTCGCCAAGTGCCTCGTAGTCAGCCGCGAACGAGTTCCAGTCGAAGCCTGAAGGGGAAGCACCGAGCGTTTCGCCCCCCGCCACGGGCGAGACCTGCTGTCCAGA
>JACMMA010000125.1 GCA_014379275.1 Armatimonadota bacterium
CCTTTGAGATCGGCGAGCGAAATCCCTTCGTCCACACAGAAACCGTCCACCTGGTGGAACGTGTGGGAGTGGGTTTCATCAATGTCGTCGCGCCGGAAGCAGCGCCCCATCATCGCGTACCGGAACGGTGGCGTCGGGCTTTGCTCGAAGATGCGTCCTTGCAAGGAACCGGTGGTATGTGTCCGGAGAAGACGCGCACCGGGGACGCCGACCGGGGTCCCATCGATATAAAATGTGTCCTGCTCGTCCATCGCGGGGTGATCCGGCGGGTAATTCAGCCAGTCGAAATTATACAGGTAGTCTTCGACATCGGGGGCATCCACGAACTGGAAACCCAGACCGATCATGACACGCTTGATGTCTGCCATCGTGGAGGAAAGCGGGTGCATCCGCCCCTGGGGGCGGGCACGACCGGGCAAGGTAACATCGATAGCTTCGGCACGCTCGCGGATAGCGCGTTCCTGCGTCTTGAGTTCATCGCGCTTCGTGGAAAGCACGGAAACAACGCGCTCTTTCGCCTCGTTTAACGCCTGACCGAACAACGGCTTCTGATCGTTCGGAAGTGCGCCGAGGCCCCGAAGCAACCCAGTCAGCTTCCCCGCCTTGCGTCCGAGATACTCGTTGTCCAGTTCATCGAGGGATTTCGTGGCGGTCGCCGACGCGATGGCGGCGACCGCTTCGGCTTCGATACGTTGTAGTTCTTCGGTCATGGAGTAAGGAGGTTCGGTTCTCCGATGATCAGGTGCAGGGCAGACACTTTCGGTCTTAATTCCCGACACCCGATCACCAAACAACCTGACTTAAGCGAGCATTTCGACGACGGGTGCGTTCATGTCCGGCGTGATACCGACGGTGATCAGCACCTGATTGAAACCTTGCGGGTCGCGGATAGCGAGGTCGGACAGGACTTTGCGGTCCAGTTCTGTGCTGGACCGGGTGAGAGCGGCAATGAATACCGAGTAGGTGGTCCCCACCGAGCGGCACGCCGCACTGATACGAGTGATCCACAGTTTGCGGAACTCCCGCTTTTTGTTGCGTCGGTCACGGTAAGCGAAGTTACCGGAGCGTTGTACCGCTTCGTTCGCTGTCTTGAACAGATTCTTTTTACCGCCGAAGTAGCCCTTGGCGGCTTTGATAATCTTCTTATGGCGTTTGTGGGACATTATCCCACGTTTGACGCGTGGCATTGTAGCTAATTCTCCTTCGGGCGCGACGCTCGGAACTCCCGTCCCCGGTCGCAGTTTCATCCCGACGGTCAACCCGCATGTGTTGAATTTTGGTTTGCGCGGGCAACCGATGTCCTAGGGAACCGATGAAAGGGAGTGGAGAACGGTGCTCTGTTCCCTGTCACCTGTTCCTAGTAGTTTGAGCCGTAAGGCAGTTGCTGGGCGACGGCTTTTTCCTTGCCTTTGTACAGCGCGGATTCGGCGTACAGACGGCGGGATTGCCCACCGCTTTTGCTGATCATCGAGTGGGCACGACGCGTATGTCGATGCATCAATTTACCGGTCGCCGTTTCATGGAACCGTTTTACCGCGGACTTGCGCGTTTTCATTTTCACTTTCATATCCTTTTGCTCCTTTCGTTCAGTTTGTTATATGCCCCGGCTGGCTGGTTCTGCCAGGACGAAGGACTAAATTCTTAAAATGGCCACACCGAAAGCTTCGCGACTTTTTCGGCGTCTGCGGGCGGCGTGAAACCGGCGCTCTCGAAACTCGGCAATTTCGCCATGGAGCGGACCGTTTCCGTAATCGCGAACTTCCATTCGCCCTGTTTGCCGCTCATCTCCATCGCGATGAAATTGCCGGTTTGCGCATCCGCAGTCGCCTGTACCCGGAAACCGTTGCCGTCGTTGTTCACCGGACGTATGGTGAAAACACGCCGCCCGTTCTCGCCCGTACCCGATTCTAGAATCATCCCCGCCGTTTTTAGTGCATCCAGGAGTACCTGCACCCCTTTCGCGTCCACCGGCGCGTCGTCGCCTCCCCAGGGGTCCGCGGACGCGATCAAACCACACACGACACCGATGACGGGCATCGCAAAATCTTTATGAAACGCCGCGGCGGTTTGCACCGCGTACTTTTTCGTGTCCGGACGGTACGTATAGACATCCTTCCCATCGCCGACTACCTCGAACTTCGCCGCCGGAGCCTTGCCGTCTTCCTCTAATAGCGTTACATCCGACCGGAACCTGCCCGGAAACTGACCGTTTACTTTGATCGTCTCGTTCAGCAATACTACCACCCCACCCCCACTCGCTTTGACCCGGAGGTCCGACGTGAGCATCACGGGACCCTTTTGCACCGCATCCACGGCTCTTTTCAGCAGCGCGACATCCTCCACGGTCGGCACAGACGGTGCGGTCATGGCGGACGCATTTTGCGCTTGCGCGTAGACCATCGTCGCCGGAGCAATCGTAGCCGTTACAAAAGTTACCGCCAGTATTTGCCAGAATCGCCTCATCGCCTTGTTCCTTTGCTACGCTAAAACGCCCGGCGCAAGAAAAAACTGCGCCGGGCGATTATATCGGTTTTTTCCGACGTTGCAAACAACGCCCTATTCGGTGGGCACATCGGTTTGCGGCGCAACAGGTGCCTCGACAACCGATTCGGCTGGTTCGGGGGTCGGGACGGCTTCTACTGCTTCCGCGCCTTCGTCTCCCTCCGGCTTCGATTCGTCTGCTTGCGCGTCGCCTGTTACTGCCTTCGGAGCCGGTTTCGCCTTCGGTACGCCGGGACCCGCAGGCTTTTTCGTTACCTCTTTGCTCGGCGAAAGGACCATGATCATCTGCTTGCCTTCCATGGTCGCCGGTCGCTCCACGATCCCCACAGCGGACTCGGTAACAGAGTCCACGATCTTTTGCAGCGAAGCTTGGGCGAACTCCGGGTGCGTCATTTCACGGGATCGGAACCGCACTGTCACCTTCACCTTATCGCCATCCCCTAAAAACTTCAGAATATTTTTGATCTTGAAGTCCAGGTCATGGTCGTCCGTCCCGGGACGCAAGGTCATACCCTTGATCTCAGCGGCTTGGCGCTGCTTCTTCGCCGCATCACGGTCTTTTTTGCCTTGCTCGTACTTGTACTTCCCGTAGTCTACGATGCGGCAGACAGGCGGCTGTGCGGTCGGTGCTACTTCGACAAGGTCGAGTCCACGGCTGCGAGCGATCTCCAGGGCTTCACGCGGCGTCATGGGTCCGAGTTTGTTGCCCAAGTCATCAATGACTAGAATCTCGCGCACACGGATGCGCTCATTGACACGCGGTCCTAAATCTCTTCCGCGGTCAAAACGCGGGTCACGGTTGTTTATGTTACTGCCTCCAGGGTCTTTCTCAAACCGGCACGCGATTGTGCCGGGAACATTTGTTGCTTGAAACGAACGTCCGGACAAGCCGGGTACATTTCGGGCAAACCATTTTACCAACGGGGCAGTTGCCTGTCAAGTTCCATTCACTACCGAAACCCGAATATCGGACTTGACTGAAACGACGCGCCGGTCTATGATGAACGAAATTAGTTTCGCAGATCGTTTATTCCTCTTTTTATGTCAAAGCCGACACATCACCCCTATATTCGATGGCATTACCCGGTCGCCGTCGGTCTACCGCTTATCGTTTTAAACGCCGGTTGGATCGCGCACTCCGAAATGAAAACCGGGGTTACCGAGGTCACCATCACGACGCTGTTCATGGGCGTCGCATTCATACTATTTCTGGTGACGCTGTTCAACCTTCTCGTGCGGCGTATTTTTGGCAGCGGTGCGGCGATGAATCAGCCCGAATTGATGACCTTGTATGCGATGCTGACGATGTCGAGTTCGGTCGCTGGCATCGGGAACTTCGGATTTTTCGCCCCGTTTATTGCGAATCCGTTCTACTACGCGAACGAATCGAACCGGTGGGCGCAGTGGTTCCCCGCGTTGCCATCGTGGATCGGGCCGCGCGACAAGACAATACTCAAAGGGTTCTACGAGGGCAACGCGACCTTCTTTCAAGCGGAGGTGATCCGGGCGTGGCTGTTTCCGCTGGCGGCGTGGGCCGTCTTCTTTTTAATCTTGCTCTGGACACTGCTCTGCCTTTCCGCGATTCTGCGACGCCGCTGGATGGACGAAGAGTACTTGACCTTCCCGGTGGTCGCACTGCCGTTAGAAATGACTCGCGACGATGCCCCCCTGTATCGCAACCGCCTGACGTGGCTCGGATTCGCCATTCCGCTCGTTCTCCATTCTCTCAACTCGCTGGCGTCCCTCTACCCGACGTTGCCCTCGTTCCCGATCAATACGGCGAAACAGTTTCTTGACGGGAAAACGTTTCCGCTTACCGGCTTGGGCTCGGTCATGCTAATGGTTCATCCTGGTGCCGTCGGCTTCGGCTACCTGGTGAATACCGATGTTTTGTTTTCGCTCTGGTTCTTCTACGCCGTCAAGAAGTTACTCAATCTGGTCGGCACCCTGTTCAACTGGCGCGATCCGGGTCCGAACGAATACGGCGACGGTGCGGCTGAGTTTCCGTTCACCGGGTATCAATCCTGGGGCGCGTGGCTGACCGTCGGTATCGCGGTAATCTGTACCGGGGCTCCTTATTTCAAAGCGTATATAGACCGCGCTTTCGCGGGTGATCCGCACGGCATGGACCGGGGCGAGGCGATGACGGCGCGACAAGCGTTGTTCGGTTTCGTTTCTGGGTTCGTCGCTCTGTGCGCGATTGTTGTGCTGATGGGTGCGCCACTCTGGCTTCCGGTCGTGTTTTTAGGTATCTACATACTGATCATGCTGGCACTGAGCCGCATGGAAGCGGAAACGGCAGTATTGTCCCCGCTCCTGGCGTGGGTTTCGCCGCAGGCCATGCTCACCAGCATCGTGGGAACGGCGAACCTTTCGAACACGGAGCTAACCCAGATGGCGACGCTCTCGTGGTTCAACCTCGATTACCGGGCTGCGGCGATGCCGCAACAGTTGCAAGCCTTCGTCGGGCTTCGGCGGGCGGGAATCCAACGTCTATCCCCGCTCGTTGGCGTCCTGATGCTGTCCAGCGCGGTCGGCATCGTCTCCTGCATCGTCTGGGATATGCAGCTGTATTATGTCAACGGCGCGGCGACAGGCAACATCAACAGCTACCGCGTCAACATGGGCAACGTCCCGTGGTATTCGTTGCAGGGTTGGCTCGCGCAATCCAAGCCGCCTGACTTTGTGGCGGTCGTCGGCATGGCAATCGGTTCCGCAGTAACGCTCCTGTTGACCTTCCTCCGGGCGCGGATCGTCGGTTTTCCGCTCTCGCCCGCCGCCTATGTACTGAGTACCACCTTCGCGAACGAACTATTCTGGTTCGACCTGTTTCTGGCGTGGATGTTCAAATCCGCGTTCCTGCGTTACGGCGGCATGAAGTTCTACCGCGCGACGCTCCCCTTCTTCCTCGGGTTAATACTCGGCGACTTCGTCACCGGTGCCGCCTGGAGCCTGTTCGGCGCGTTGTCGGGGCTTACTTTGTTCCGCACGTTCCCGAACTGACGCCGGGGCAGACTCTCGATGCCTCTGCCTCCGGCGCGGTGAATTAGATCGTTACTGTTCGCGGTTCTCCCGGCTGCAACCAGAGGAGGCTTTCCGACAGCGCCGCGTCGGCGAAGACTTGCTCGATCTGTTCCCGCCCTTCCACGAAGTGTTGCCACCCCGCGTAATGAACAGGTATCACGGTTCGGATGCCCAGCGCGCGGGTCATGTGTACGGCTTGCGCCGCATCCATCGTCAGAAGCGGTTCGTCTTCAGAACGCCGCACACCCCCCAGAAACAACAGGGCGGTCGCGACGTGCGGAAACCGCTCGGCGATCTCTGCGACGCCCGCGTACCAGACGGTGTCGCCGGAAACGTAAAGTCCGCCGTTTACCGCACCTTCCCATTCCAGAACAAACCCGGTCACGTCGCCGATAAGCATTTCGATGCCTTCCGGCCCGTGCCGCGCAGGGGTCGCTGTCACCCGCACCGTCAGGAGGTCTCCACCGTTGTCGGCGGAAACCTCCACCGATTGCCACGGCGCCATGCCGCGCACGTTAGGAAGGAGTAGTCGTTCCGCGCCAGCTACCGTGGTCAGTACGTACCGTGCGGAAGGCAGAAGCGCACGCCCGGCGGTATCGAGATTGTCGGCGTGCTGGTCGTGTGACAGCAACACGGCGTCAACCGCACCGACGGCGGACGGGGGGAGTGCGGGCGACTGCGTCTTGTGCAGCGTGGCGACCCCGATATCGTACTCACCACCCGCCGCGTCGAACGTCGGGTCGGTCAGGAAGCGGAGCGGGCCGATTTCCATCACCACAGTCGGTCCGCCGACCAGCGTAAATCGCACCTCGGAGGCGTTCATAAACATATCCTTTCGCACGGACCGATCTTTACGCCGGTACCGGGGTAATGTACTTCGTCGTAATGGTTTTCACCAGTACACAGCAAAACCGGATATACTATTGGAAATCATACTGTTGGGAGGGATCGCGATTGGAAAGGCCCAAGAAAGTTCGCCTATGCTCGGTAGAGGCGACGATCAGTGTGATCGGTGGAAAGTGGAAGCCGCTGATCCTACACCAGTTGCTCGCCGCCACCTACCGGTTCGGCGAGTTGCACCGTGCGATCCCCTGCGCCACACAACAGATGCTCACCCAGCAACTCCGAGAGCTGGAGGCGGACGGCATCGTTCACCGGAAGGTGTATGCAGAAGTACCCCCAAAAGTGGAATACTCTCTGACCGAATACGGGCGGACGCTGGAGCCCGTTTTGCTCGCGATGCATGCCTGGGGCCAGCTGTTTTTGCGACGCGGACCGTCTGAACCCGGTGCGTGAAGTTGTAGCAGTCTAATATTGGGTATGGTCCGAACTTTCTTCGGTGAAGATCTGTATGGTCAGAAACAAGCCGTGCCGTTTGTTGACCGGGGGCTACCGCCCTTCCGGGTTGCGAGCAGGCGCGGGCGATCTTTCTCTGTCCGACCCCGTCAGTTGAAACTGCGGGCTATTCTCTCAGATAACGGAACAGACCTGTATTTCCGGGGAGTAGGAAGGGGATTGCGACGCCGAAAACGAAACACCCAACGGGTATAACTAGAAAACACCGCTATCACCCACCCGAACCGCTTTTGAGGAACTATTACTATGCCTGACGCATCAACGATCCAAGCCTACAAAGATTTGGCCGCGCAACTTCGTGCCGACTCGATCCGCTGTACCACCGCCGCCGGTTCCGGTCACCCGACCTCCGGCATGTCCGCCGCAGACCTGATGGCAGTTCTGGCAATCTCGTACCTGAAGTACGATTTTCAGAACCCGAAGCACCCCAACAACGACCACCTTCTGTTTAGCAAGGGCCACGCCTGCCCGGTCCTCTACGCGCTTTACAAAGCGGTCGGCGCGATCGACGATGCCGAACTGCTCACCCTGCGCCAATTCGGTTCCAAGTTGGAAGGGCACCCGACACCGGAAATCCCGTACGTAGACGCCGCCACGGGATCGCTCGGCCAGGGCCTGCCGATCGGCGCAGGCGTCGCCATCGCCGGGAAGTATATTGATAAACTCCCTTATAAGGTCTGGATCGTCTGCGGCGACTCGGAAATGGCGGAAGGCTCGATCTACGAGGCGTTAGAAATTGCCAAGCACTACGAGTTGAATAACCTGGTTGCCATCGTGGACGTGAACAAACTGGGTCAGCGCGGCGAGACTGCGCTCGGTCACGACATGGAAGCGTACAAGGCCCGTTTCGAAGCGTTCGGGTGGCACGCGATCGTTGTGGACGGGCACGATGTCGAGGCGATCGACCGGGCATATGCGGAAGCGATGACCGCGACCAAGCCGGTCGGCATCCTGGCGAAGACCGACAAGGGGCACGGCGTGTCGTTCACGTCCGGTCAACTCGGCTGGCATGGCAAAGCGATGAAGCCGGAGGAAGCGGAAAAGGCTCTCGCGGAATTGGGCAACCCCAAAGGCGACATCATTGTCAGCGTTCAGAAACCAGAGGATCTGAAACCCGCCGCCCTCCCGGCACCCGCCGATTTCGTCGCGCCGGAATACAAACTCGGCGACAAGTACGCCGTTCGTCAGGCGTACGGCGATGCCCTGAAGGCTCTCGGCGCGTCTCGCGGTGATGTGTTCGCGGTAGACTCCGAGGTTTCCAACTCGACGTTCGCGGAAACGTTCAAGAAAGCCTACCCGGATCGTTTCTTCGAAACCTACCTCGCCGAGCAGGTGATGGTCTCGATCGCGCAGGGTCTCGCGGTGCGTGGCTACACGGCGTTCTGCTCGACGTTCG
>JACMMA010000762.1 GCA_014379275.1 Armatimonadota bacterium
CCTGGTTGCCCGCTCTGAGTTTGAGAGCCTTGTTTCTGTTGTCCGCCCTGGCTTTGCCCGCTTTGCGATTGGCCTCCCTGCCCCGGTGACGACTGTTGCCCGGACTGCGAGGAACCGCTTTGCGCCTGGCTTCCCTGGGAGGGTTGTCCCGGTTGCGAACCCTGACTGCCGTTCTGCGGTGTGCCTTCCCCGGTCAGTTTCTGCACATTGTTCATTATCTTTTGCAGGGCGTTCTGCTCTTTCGCTTGTCCGGAGGGGGCACTCTGGCCGCCCTGGCTTTGTTGCTGTCCCGGATTCTGCGGACCATTCGCGCTTGGCGAGCCGGCACCGCCGCTCTGCTCTATTGTATCCGCCGCTTCCCGGAGCGACTGCGCGGATTCGGGCATGTCGCTTCGGCTCATCGAATCGCCCGCCTTTTCAACCGATTTTCCGGCGTCGGCGAGATCGTTTTTGTTCAAGGCGTCGCCGATTGCGACTAATTGTTGGCCCGTTTTGTCTCGTTCCGCACCGGGTGCCGGTTCGCCGCGCTCTGCCGCGTCCGCCATTTCGCGCAGTGCCTGCGCGACGCCGTTCTTGTCGCCGCGCGCGAGGGCATCCTGCAACGCGTTCATACGGGCATCCGGGGTGTTCGCCGGTGCGCCTACGTTCGGCGTAGAGCCAGTTTTTTGCAAGTTTTTCGATACATCGCGTCCGGCGCGGTTCAGATCGGTCCGGGTCTGTTTATCGGAACGATTCGCTTGTTCTCGGGCGATCCTATTCTGTGCTTTGCCCAACTCCTCGCTGAGTTTCGCCCGCTCCATTAAAGCCTCGCGGAGCGGCATACGCCCTCGCGCCATCTCTTTGCCGAGTTTCTCCACCTTTTGCGCGGCCTTCTCCGCTTCAGGCAGACTCTGCTTCTTCGCCTCTGCCGAAGCCGCTTTGGCGATGGCGAGGAGCCGTTCGCCTTCTTTTTTAACTGCCACTTGCTCGGAACGCCGCGCGCCGCTCCAGAAAATCGGGAGTTCCGGTGCGAAGTAGGTGAGCGCGACAGCGAGAGCGACGGCTCCGGCGATATAGACGCGTCGGGGGAGAGGCGTCAACGGCACCGCGGATAACACGTCCGATTCGCTCGGGGCGTGTCGAACGGCATCCGCATACTGTGCTCCGGACACCGGGGAACCATCACCCTTTGTCGAAAGTGCGGTCGAGAGCCTCTCCTTCAGATCCAGACGTCGTTCCAGCAGTCGTGCGACAGAAATCGGGTCGTATTTCCCGGCAGCGCCGTAAAAAGCCCCGGCTAAAAAACCGGCAAGGGTCGGTAAAAACAGGAACGCGCCGCCGCCGGGCAGTGTCGTCTCCCGGAGTAGGTTGGTGCTGATGGCTACCGCGAACGCGAATCCGATCAGCGAACCGGCTAAGAATCCAGTCGCCCCGAATCGTAGCGCGCGCCGCTGACGTAAACGCCGGGTTGCCACGACGACGGCGCGCCGGAGCGGGTTATCATCGGTAGCAGACGTCGGTTCGGAAGGTGATTCGGTCGCGGTCATAAATTTATGCGGGTGTTCCCTGTCGGTATTATACAGCGGTGGAAGAGGGTGTGCAGTTTTTCACGCTCGTTCAACCGCTTGCGGGGAAGGGAACCCGGTGTCCCGTCGCTAATTGGAGAGGATATTCGCCGTCCGGGACTGACTTGTCCCGGAACGGCAGGTCAAGTGAGATGAAAGTTTTTTTCTTAGGTACGGGAGCGGCGGAAGGCTTTCCCGCTTTGTTTTGCAGTTGCGGCGTTTGCGCGCTGGCACGTACGAACGGCGGGAAAGATAGGCGCTTGCGTACCGGCGTGTTGATCGACGATACGGTTCGGATCGACCTGTCGCCCGACACTCTGGCTCAAGTCCATGCCTACCCGCAATTATCGCTCAGCGGGCTCGAAAACCTGCTGTTCACGCACACCCACGACGATCATTTTGCGGTCCGTGAGTTGCAGTACCTGTCTCCGAACTTTGCGCCGTGTCGGGATACGCCGGTGCGTGTGTGGGGGACCGAATACCTATTGGGGCGGATACGTGTCACGATGGGTAAATTCTTCGAACCCGCGCCGCTCGTCTTGACCGCCGTCGCTCCGTTCCAAACGTACCCGGTGGCGCATCTCGTCACCACGCCGATACCGTCGCACCACAAAGACGACGAGCTTTGCTTGAATTATCTGCTCACGGAACCGGAAACGGGCAAGACACTCCTGTATGCCTCCGACACCGGCTGGTACCACGCGCCGACCTGGGAATTTCTGGCGGGACGGCGGCTCGACGCGGTCGTGCTGGAGTGCGGCCTCGGGGGAAGCGATGCCGGCTATGAGGGACACCTGTCCCTTGCGGGTTGCGTCTCGGTCAGGGAGAAGTTGGTTGCGGAAGGCGGTCTCGCCGAGGGCGCGCCGTTCTACCTGACTCACATCTCTCACACGGGCTTGCTCTGCCACGACGAACTTTCCGAACGTGCCGCGCCGCACGGGATCTCAGTCGCGTACGACGGCCTGGAACTTGTGTTTTAAGGCGACATTTGTAACCACTGATATAATCGGCGTGTCTGAACGGATGTAACGCCATGAAACTTTTCCCCCAACATTTGCGCGACCGACAGCACGGGACTGTGATCCGCCGCCGTACCTACGGACTCCGTGGCAAGGGCGATTACGCCGGAACCAATGTCGAGTCTACGCCCCTCCCACCGCCGAAGATCGGGAAGCTGGGAAGACTCTGGCTCAAAGGAAGCGGTCTGACCGAAAAGCAAGCCGCGACGGGGCTTCCCGCCGCTTCGATGTCCACGATGGGAACGGTGTGGTGTGCGCCGACTATCGCCGGGGGGGTCGCGTTACTGATCAGCGGGATTTCGCTGGCGAAGCATGGCGTCGTCGAACCGCTCGCCATTTCTGCCGCCGCGACCGCCGTGTTGACGTACCTGTCGGCCGTCCCCTGGGCAAAAATGGCGTTCCAATGGTGTTATAAGGAACCGCTCGCCGAGGGCGAAATCGAACAGCTTCTCGAAAATGAGAATACGGCGACCGAGATAGAGCAGGCGTATTTGCGCCTTGTCCGGGATGCCGTCCGGCAAACGGCGGAGGTCGGTCCGGAAACCGAAGCCGAGGTGCAGGCTGCGATCGCATCGCTGGGGGAGGCGATCGACCGATTGCCCGCCGTTTCTGTCACGCCCGTCGATACCGTCGCCCTGCGGCACGAAGCGGAAACGCTTCAGGCGGACGCGCTGACGAATCCGGACCGCGTTATCGGTGAATCGCTCGAACGGCGTGCCGATGCGTTGATCCGTCGCGCTGATGCCAACGACCGCTCCGGCCTTGCCGTTCGTCGCACCGCCGCCCTGCGCGCGGAGATCGAGGCGCAAATCGCCGCCCTGCGCGAAGGGATCGCTACTCTCGGCACGGGATACGGTACCTCGGACAGTGCGACTTCGGAGAACCTGCAACACCTTTCCGAGTCCGCCCGACGCCTCGCCGCCGAAGCCGTCAGTGCGGCATCCGCCCGCGCCGAACTGGACGGCGGCAATTTGGATAAGTGGTTAGCCGTTAGTGCCGAAAAGGTCGAACCGGTGCGCGTTCGCGTTGGTGCTTCGTCTCGGGGATAGGACGTCCCCGCAACCAACATATTCCGTTCACGATACAATAAACCCAATCAACCATGCGACTTTTACCGCAAGACCTCGGCACGAAATGGCATATCCTCACCGTCCGCAACCGCTCGCTCGGGATAGCGTCGGTGTGGACGAAGCCGACGGTGCCGCGACTCGGGCGAATGGGAAAGCGGTGGATCAAGGACCTACCGGTTTCGGAAGAGGTAGCCGCCAATACTCTCCCGCTTACCAAGGAGAAAACCAGCAATGTGGCATTAGGGTTCGGGGCAGGGTTCGGATGGATATTTCCCGCGGTTGCAATCGCGGTCGGGGGCGATCTCCTTTCGGCGGGAAATATCGGTGGATTCTTCGGTGTGGAGGCAATCACGCTTGGTTTGGGCAGTGCCTATGTGTATAGTACATTCATCGGTTTGCCACGGCAGCACCTTAAGAAATTGCACGCGACGGCACTTACCGAGGAAGAACTGACGCCGTTCCTGACCGGCAATGTACCCGGGTTGCCGCAGGTTTTCGGCGAGATGGCGGGGAAATTCCTTCGCTTTTTCAAAGGTCAGACGCCAGGCGACGATGTTAGCAACGTCGAGGACGAACTGGAACGTTCGTTTCTGTTTCTCGTGCGTGATGTGATCCGTTCGCAGACCGTGCCGAAAGAATCTGAGGATGAACTGCGCGCCGCGCTGACTGCCATCGGGGAGGCACTATGCCGTCTGCCCCCGGTCGCCGAAGTCAGCGCGACCGGGGGCAGTCTTCTCGCCGCGGACCAGCGCGCGGAGGCACAAATGCTGTATGCCCGCGCCGAAAGGGAGTCCGACCCGGTTATTGCGGGCTCTCTGCGGCGTCAGGCGAACGCGCTGGAGGTTGCCGCACGCGCTTCGGAAAACACGGTGGCGGTATCGCGCCGGGTTCGGGCGTTGCGCCAGGAGCTTAGGGCGCAGATCGATGTGCTCCGATTGACGCTACCGACCTGGGGACGTGTCGGGCAGTCTGCCGCGCAACCCTTCGTGGCGAACTCGGAAATCACGCTCAGTAACATCGCCGGGTCGGTGCAAAGCGTCGCGTCGGAGGCGGTGGCGATGTCGGAGGCGCACGACGAATTGGACGAATACCTGGGCAGTTCCCGTTACGAAACGCCGTCCGTGAGCGAGTCGCAAACAATCCGCGCCCGCTGAACGTCTGGGAAGCATGGTAAAATTCTGCCCATGAAAGACTCCCGTTTCCAAATTCTCGCGCGCCTTCTGGTCACACATTCGATCAACGTACAACCGGGCGAAAAAGTCCTGGTCGAGAACACCGACGTTCCGACTGAATTTACCGTCGCGCTGATCGAAGCTATCGGGGAAGTGGGCGGATTGTCGCTCGTGATCACGCACCAACAGCAAGTCCTCCGCTCCCTGATCAAAAACGCCACCGAGGAGCAGATGAAGACCATCGGCGACATCGAAACCGTCCGGATGGAAGCCGTACAGTGCTATATCGCCGTGCGCGGGACGTACAACTCCAGCGAGTACAGCGACTTGCCCGGTGACAACATGGCCATCTACGAAAAACAGTGGTGGCACCGGGTACACAGCAAGATCCGCGTCCCGAAAACAAAGTGGGTGGTGTTACGCTGGCCACACCCGAGCATGGCGCAGTCTGCGGGCATGAGCACCGAAGCGTTCGAGGACTTTTACTTCCGGGTTTGTGGCGGCGTAGACTACAAACAAATGGAACGTGCCGTCGAACCGCTACAGCAACTCATGGCATCCACCGACCGCGTCCGTATCACAGGACCGGGCACCGACCTGTCGTTTTCGATCAAAGGCATCGGCGCGATACCCTGCACCGGGCACCGAAACATCCCGGACGGCGAGTGTTTTACCGCGCCGGTGCGGGATAGCGTCAACGGCACACTCCAGTACAACTGCGACACGGTGTATCGGGGAACCGTCTTCAGCGGGGTTCGATTCCGATTCGCGAACGGCAAGATCATCGAGGCAGACGCGGGCGGGAACACGGCAAAACTCAATGCACTACTCGATTCCGACGAGGGGGCGCGCTATATCGGCGAATGGTCGCTCGGTTTCAATCCGTTCGTGACGATCCCGATGCGAGACACGCTGTTCGACGAAAAAATCGCCGGTAGCTTTCACATGACGCCGGGAAACGCCTACGACATCGCCGACAACGGCAACAAAAGCCAGATCCACTGGGACATGGTTTGCTTGCAGGACGCAAAAAACGGCGGCGGGAAAATCTACTTCGACGACGTGTTGATCCGCGAGAACGGCATTTTCACCCTGCCGGAACTGCAATCGCTCAACCCCGAATCGTTCGGTGGGTAGGAAGAACGGTACCTTGTGAAGGAAAACCCCGCGCCGCTTCCTTTGTTACCGCTACTGATCACCCTGCTTGCGGGGGTGGCGTTGCCAGTGCAGGCGGGCATCAACTCCCGCCTCGGCAGGGAGATGGGAAGCCCGTTCATCGCCGCGCTGATCTCGTTTCTGATCGGAACCGTAAGCATTCTGATCTTCGTTCTCCTTTCCCGCGTGACCGCGCCGGAGGGCGGGTTCGGCGTGACCGCGTCCCGTCTACCGTGGTGGATCTGGTTGGGCGGCGTGATCGGGGCGGTGTTCATCACGGTGTCGGCGGCGTTCGCCGGGCGGCTCGGGCTCACGCTCTTCTCCGCCGTGGTGATCGCGGGGCAACTACTCGCGTCGGTTACGCTGGACCACTTCGGGTTGCTCGGCGCGGAGCGTCACCCGGTGTCGCTGTTGCGACTCGCCGGAATCGCGCTACTGATCGCGGGTATTGCCTTGATACGCCGGGGATAAGGGCGGCGTATCATGGAGGTACATTTTTATCAGTGCCTCGCTTCTATTCGGTGTCTGCGGATTACTTTTGATTGCTATATGTTTCATCATGGCAAAGGGAGTATATAGCAGAGAGCTGGTAGTGTTTTGTATATCTGGTGTCGCGTTCGCTATTTTTGGCTTCACGGCGGCAATGTGGAAGTTTTACGAAGTTCATCGCGGTTGCAGTCGTGGGCTGTAACAGAGGATTCATTAACCGTATGGGCATCGAAGTCTTCTACTGTCCATACTGTGACAGCGAAACCCGGACGTTAAATGGTGTGTGCGAGGCGTGCAAAAACGCAGTGCCCCCGATACCAGTCTTAGATCGCTTGCCTTCCAGAGATTTGACATTCTTGCAGATACTGTGGCGGTGGGGTGTGGCTACTTTTTGGCAATTGCTCTCCGTCATTTGCATGTGGGGAGCAATAGTCGGGTTACTGTTTGCCGGCACGGTCGTTTTTGTGAATAGCGGAATGACTCCGATTGCGATGAAAGCGTTGATTCTTTCCGCGATTGCCGCGTTTGGCGCGGCATTAAACTACTACGCAGAGAAGAGAAGACGACGGCCTCGGTTTGGCGATGATTTTTGGCGACAACTGTAACCAAACCCGTCCGTCGCGGTTCTAAGAGGGCAAGACGCCCGAAACCGCTGGCGTCCCGGAAAGAAACCAACGCATGATTGAAGCGGAAAATCTGCAAAAACACTTCAACGACCCCAAAACAAAGCAGGTAAAACGCGCGGTAGATGGCGTGTCGTTCGCGACGAAACCTGGCGAAATCTTCGGCTTGCTCGGCGCAAACGGCGCGGGGAAAACAACCACGATTCGCATGCTCGCCACGATCCTGGAACCGACCGGCGGCAAGGGCACGGTCAACGGCTACGACATACAGACCGAGGGCGCGAAAGTTCGTGCCAGTATCGGGTATCTGACCGGAACCGCCGCGCTGTACGAACGGCTTACCGCCCGCGAGATGCTCCGTTATTTCGGCGAACTGTTCGGCATGGAACCGTCATATCGCGAAGCGCGCATCGAAACGTTAGCCGAAACGCTGGAAATGCACGAGTTTTTGGACCGTCGGTGCGACAAGCTTTCTACCGGACAGCGACAGCGCACTTCTATCGCCCGTTCCGTGCTCCACGAACCACCGGTGCTGTTTTTCGATGAACCGACCTCGGGTCTGGATATCATGGCGGCACGGACCGTGGTGCGTTTCATCCGCCGTTCGCGACAGGAAGGCAAAACCATCTTGTTTTCGACGCATATCATGAGCGAGGTAGAAGCGTTGTGTGACCGCGTCGCCGTGGTTCACGACGGTAAAATCGTCGCGACCGGGACGCTCGCCGAACTGCGCGACCGCACCGGCGGCACTACTTTCGAGCAGGTCTTCCTGCGCCTTATCGACGAACCGGAGAACTAATACATGACACCCCGCTGGCAAGTGATCTTCAAAAAAGAGTTCTGGGAAGTGTTCCGCGACGGACGCACCCACTTCAACACGATTTACTCCCCGCTTTTTCTGACGCCGATACTGTTCGCCCTGCTCGGCATACTGATTCAGAACGAGATGAAATCGGCGCGGCAAGAAACGGTCGCCGTGGCGTTCGTCGGCGTCCGCGAGTCGCCGACGTTGTCCGACGTGCTCAAGGTCGCCAAAACATTCACCGCGTCCGACGACGACAAGTATCTCGTGACCCATGCGAAAACGCAGTCCGAAGCCGAGGAGCTCGTCCGCGATAAAAAAGTGCGCGCCGCCTTGATTTTCCCCCCCGATGCCGAAGTCGCCGTACTCGAATCGCGCCAGATACCGGTCACCGTGCTCGCCGACCAGGGGCGGCAATCGTCGTCGCAGGCAGCGGATCGGTTGAAAACGTTCCTGGATCGGCGTGCCGGGCGGCTGGTCGGACTCCGGCTACAGGAGAACGGATTACCGCAACAGCTCGCCACGCCGTTCGCGCCGGTCGAGAAAAATATCAAAGGCGGGGCTTCCCCGGGAACCGCCTTGGTGACCATGATCCTGCCGTACATGCTCGCGATTTACGCCATTATCGGCGGGGCATACCTGGCGAACGACACCGTCGCCGGGGAGAAAGAGCGGGGGACCCTGGAAACATTGCTGGTCTCGCCCGCATCGCGCCGGGAACTCGTGACCGGCAAATTCCTGGCCGTCGCGGCGGTTGCCATGCTCGGCGGGATGCTCTCGGTCGTCGGGTTCATCTGGCCGTTCTACGTCAAACTGCCAGCGTTCGACTGGATGGCGAAGTCCGGGCTGACCCTGACATTTACCGGGGTCGCCGCGATGTTCCTGGTCGAAATACCGCTGGCCGTTATGGGAGCGGGCATGCTGCTCACCGTTTCGACGTTCGCCCGAAACCAGCGGGAAGCCCAATCCTATCTCGCCCCGGTAATGCTGGTCGCGACCTCAGGAGCGATGCTTTCGCTTGTTCTGAAATCTGAGGCGCCGCTTTTCTGGGCGTTCGTACCGATCACGAACGCCTCGCTGGTTCTCAAGCAAGCCCTAGAAGGCGTTTGGAACCCGGCGTTCGTCATGATCGCCTGCGCCACCTCGCTACTGTATGCCGTAGTCGCCGTCCTGTTCGCGGCGCACTCTTTTCAAAAAGAAAGTATCCTGCTCAAAGCATGAAACGAAAACTACTCGGCGTTCTGGTGCTGTCGGTGCTGTCGGGTTTGCCGACGTATGCGAAGCCGCCACTCAAAGCCAAACCTGCCGCGAAAACAGCGGTCGTGGTCTCGCCGCGACAGAAGATTTTTGACATCGTATGGCGGACGGTGCGTGACAGCCATTATGATCCAAAATTGAACGGGGTGAACTGGATCGCGGTCCGGGCGAAATACTTGCCGCAAGCCGAGAAAGCGAAAGATCAAGGCACGTTTTATGTCGTGTTGAACGCCATGCTTGGCGAGCTGAAACAGTCGCACATCGGTGTCATCCCGCCGGAAACGCTTCAAGTTACGGAGAACGTTGGCACCATTCCCGCTGTCGTCGGAGCGGTCGGGGAGACAGGAATCACGGCGCAGTGGATAGAAAATCTGCCCGTCGTGGTCCGCGTCGCGGGCAATAGTGCGGCGGCGGAAGCCGGTGTCAAATCGGGCGACGTGATCGTTTCCGTCAACGGAAAACTGCTCGCTCCGGTCCTGGAAAAGATACTCGCCGCGAAACCGGACCGGAACCCCGGCGAGAAGTTGGTCACAGTCTGGGCGACCCTGGATGGGCTACTCGCGGGTGCCGTCGGTACACCGTACACGCTGACGCTAAAGGACACGACCGACGGCGAAAAAACGGTCACGGTAACGCCGCGCAAACCTGCCGCGAAAATGGAAACGTTCGGCGCGTTGCCGCCGCTCGCCGCCGGTATGGAAACCAGAACGCTCGCCGGGGGCGTCGGCTACGTGCGCTTTTCGATTTTTCTGCTGACACTTTCGGACCCGGTGAAAGACGCGATTCACGGCTTCGCCGAACAGAACGCTCCGGGGCTTATCATCGACTTGCGCGGGAACCGGGGTGGCGTGGGAGTCATGGCGAGTGGGATCGGCGGTACTCTTTCCGAGGAGAAGATCAACTTCGGGACGATGCGGACGCGCTCGTTCCCGCAGAAGTTCGTCTCGTTCCCGCAGGAGCCGGTCTACAAAGGCAAGGTCGTCGTCCTGACCGATGAGGGCAGCATCAGCACTTCGGAGATCATGGCGGCGGGACTGCAGGAAGCGAAACGCGCGAAGGTGATCGGGCGGCAGACTGCGGGAATGGTGCTCCCGTCGCAAGTCGTCGTCCTGCCGGACGGCGGGCGTTTGCAGTTCGTGTTCGCCGATTTCCGTACCCCGAAGGGCGTATTTTTGGAAGGGCGCGGCGTGACGCCGGATATTCCCGTCACACTCACACGCGCCTCGCTCGCCGCGTCACCCACGGGGGACCCGATCCTGGACGCGGCGGTAGACTATTTGAACACGAAGGAAACCGTAACCAAATGAATCGAAGATTGTGCGTCGCACTGGTTGGCGCGGCATCAATGATGCCCTTGCTCTGGGCTCCTACCGCCTCACTGGCACAAAAAAAACCGGCGAGTCCGGCGGCAAATCTACCGTCGCCGGAAAAGGTGCTGGACGGTGCCTCCGCCGCCATGGGAAGTAAAGCCGCTTTCGAAAAGATCCAGACGGTGAAAATGCGGGCGCGGTTGTCTTACCCAGCGCAGAAGATCAACGGGACCATAGAAATGCAGATGCGGTTTCCCGACAAGGTGTATATCCTTCAACAGATCGCCGGGGCGGGGAAAATTGAGCAAGGGTATGACGGGAAAGTCGGCTGGAGTCGTGACCCGGTTAACGGGTTACGTATTCTGGAAGGCGGGGAACTGCGACAGGTTCAAAGCCCCGCCGACGAAATCAGGAGCAGCGACTGGCGTAAGGTGTATGAAAAGCCGGTCATGATTGGCGTACGAAAAGTAGGGACGGCGGATGCATACGCCATTCGGATGACGCCGAAACGCGGGGGTAAGCCTGTCATCATATTCTATGATGTGAAAACAAAACTCCCCGTCCGTACTGATGTTGTCCTCGAAACGGCGCAAGGATCGGTCCCGACACAGAGTTTTTCCAGCGACTTTCGGAGCGTGAACGGCGTGAAATTCCCGTTCAAATCGCGGCAAGTCGTGACCGGCCTCCCGGAAGGAAATATAACATTCGACGCGATCCAGATCAACGTTCCCGTCGATGAGAAACTGTTCGCGAAGCCGAAAACCCCCGCTCGAAAAACCGCGCCAACAGCACAACCATAGTGGCGTGCGACAGGCGAAAAAGAAGCGGCGTCGGTCCGTTGAAACCCCGCGCAATCCGGCGCGGGGTTTTCACTTTATGAAAAGTTTTGACATGCCGACTTTGTAAGGATACGGTATTATTGAATCGAAACAATCGTTGCGGTCGGCGAGTGGCGCTGACCGGATCCCAATGATGGGACATTTCCTCTGCCAGAACATTCAGGATTATTTGCCCTATGAAATCAACCGCGCCGAAGCCGGACCCGCAGATCGAACCCACTCCGCCCAAAACACCCAGCAAGGTAGACGCCACATATGGTCAGTTGTTAAACCTCGCGCACCGGCTGGGACCACATGCGAAAATGCCGACGGTTCGTGCCCTGCGCGGAGAGATGAACGTTTCGCAAGCGACGCTCGACTCGGCGTTGTCCCTTCTGGAGGGGCAGAACGTGCTTGTCCGGCGGCAAGGGAGTGGGGTATATGTGTCGCATCGATTGCGGCAACGAAACATCGCCCTCGTGTGCGACCCGGATTTCTTTTTCGCGTTCGGCACGTCGCCCTTCTGGAGCCTGTTAGTGGATCAGATCCGGAAAATCGCCGACGACAGCGAGGCGAATCTTTCCCTGCATTTTTTATTACCCTGGAAAGATGCGGATCTGCTCCGACCCGTGGACCCGTCCCCGCTTCACCCGTCGCTGCGGGAGGACATCGCCACCGGGCGCGTTCACGGCGTGTTAGGTATCGGGGCGCCGCACCCGGTCACGCGCTGGATCGAAGCGCGAAACGTACCCGTCGTTGCTTACGCGGGTCCCGCGCGGTACATGCTCGGTCATTCGGAAACGGTGCTGGTCCAACGGGGTGTCGCCGAATTAGCGCGGCAAGGTTGCCGCCGCATCGAAATATGGTTTCACACCGAGTCCGTCAACTCCCACGGCGTAGTCCTTCGGCACGAGTCGCTTTACGAAGTCTACCGCGGGGCGATGCTCGCGCATGACCTTTCGCCGCTTCCCGCGCAACGACAATCTTCCACTGAGGGGAATGGGATGGCCGGTCCGGAGGAAGGTTTCCGAAGGGCGTTACACCGATTCGGTCCGCGGACACCGGTGTCCGGACGTCCCGACGCCATATTGTCCACGAACGACATTTTGACGCAGGGTATTTTGATGGCACTATACCGCCTGGGAATCATGCCCGATACGGACGTCAAGATCGCGACGCATGCGAACGCCGGTTCGGGCGTGCTCCTCGGATGGAACCATCAGATAACCCGCCTGGAATACGACCTGACGCAACTGGTGCGATTGTTGTTCGAAACGCTCGACGCCTTGATCGGCGGCGAAAAGCCCTCGTGGCAGGAGCAGACCGTCTACTCCCCGGAGGTGACATACCTGCTACAACCGCGTTTGGTCCGCCCCCAAACCGAAAACGATACGCCGACCGAATGAGACGACACTCGACCGCACCGGGGCGGTTTTCCGAAACCACGCGGTGCCGATGCGACAATGACCTCGTCCCGAAAGATAAAATCTCCTATGACACCTGACCCACTCATTCCACGCTTACCCCGCGGCGTCGTGCCGGGGAAACCGATCCTACTCGCCGGGATGGTTTCCCTATCCCTGATTGCCGCATGTTCGTGCGCCCGCTCGGCGGGCGACACAAGGGTGAGTCATCTCGCCCTTCCCTATGGGGCACAGGCGACCGACGACCGCGTCGTGACGAACTTCGACGGCCCGTTTTTGTTCACCTACCTTTCCTGGGAGAACAAAGTCACGGTCGCGAACGGACGCGCGATCCTCGGCGGGGAAGGCGTCACCCCGAAAGGGGGCGGCGGCGCGAACGTGGAAATGGATTTAAGCAAGTCCGCGAACCTTTGCCCGGTAGTGCGGGTGAAAATCGGCCCGAGAAACACGCTCAAAATGCTCCGATTCCAGCTTTCTGACGATACTGTCGGCGAAAAGCAAGACTCGCGGAAGCGTTCGGCGACGTTCGATTTTCCCCTGCCGGACAAATCGACGGGCGACTTCGTGCTGATCTACCCGAAAAACGGCGCGACACTATCGAAGCCGAATGTCGCCGGTACGTTGGGAACCATCGATCCGGCGAAGGTGCGACAATGGCAACTCCAGGGCGACTGGGGGGGCGACGGCGCGGTGGACATCGAAGTAGACTCCGTGTTGATGGCGGAACCGGACGCCGCCGCGAAAGCGGGGCAAGTCGAGGCGATAAAACAGGAGGAAGAGCGCAAGGCGCGGACTCTGCGTGAGAATGCCGCGCTACGGGAGAAATACGGCAAGCGGTCGGCGGACTCTCCGCAAGTGGTGGAGATTTATCGCGTCGCCCCGGACATTCTCGCCGTCGGGATTCAGGCGGGAAAAGTCCTCCCCGGAAAATATGAGCCGTATGTCAAATCAGAAAGCGACACGATGCGCAAGGACGGCGGCGAAAACATCCTGATCCGGGGCGGTCAGGAGATCGGTTGGCTGGTCGGAAAAAAACAGGACGGGCTGGTGCACTTCGAGAAGTTCGTCGGCGACCCGCTTTTAGATGACACGACCGAAGACCCGGCTACCTACGCCGTGGTCGGCGCGGACGGCGCGACCATTAAGCCGACCGCCGTTTGGCGCAAATCGAAGCCGACGGATCAGGTGCAACCCGGCGCGACACTGGCGATGCGGCACGTGGTGTATTTGAAATTGCCCGCGCCGCTCGCCGCCGGGAAGAAATATACTGTCCAGTTTTCCGACGCAATGAACGTTCGCGATGCACAAACCGCGTTCACCCTCAGCGATACAACGACGCGCTCTGAGGCGGTCCACGTGCCGCAGATCGGGTTCCGACCGGACGACCCGGCGAAGACCGGCTCCCTTTCCATCTGGCTCGGCACGGGCGGCGGCTATGAATACGCGAAGCCGCCCGCGTTCCGCGTCGTGGATTCCAAGACCGGGATCGCCATGTTGACCGGGACGGCGACGCTGGCGAAGGGAAAGGACGCCACGGAAAAACTCTGGCTA
>JACMMA010000763.1 GCA_014379275.1 Armatimonadota bacterium
AATACGAAACGGTTGGCGGCTTCCGGTAGCCTTAGGATTGGCACTGGTCGCGCCGGTGATGGCGAGCGCACAGAAGACGGCAGTTGTGCCACAGGTTAGTCGGGCGAATCTGGCGAACGCCGCCTCTTTCACAGTGACCAGCGTGCTTGCGCCGAACGGTGGATCGAAGGTAACGCAAACCTTTCGGGTCGAAGTAAAAGGGAACAAGGCGCGTCTGGATTACTCGGATCCGGCGACCGGCCCTGTGCAGTACTTGGCGAACGACAAAGGCGTATTTTTCGTTATTCCTGCGAACAAAACCGCCGTGAAGCAAAACATAAAAGGCGGGGTCGAACAGGCACTGCAGGTCGCTTTCGCACAGGCGAACGAACAACTCAAGACCGCGAAGAAAATCGGCGAAACCACGGTGAATGGTATGCCCGCTGACATTTTTAAAGATGCCCAAAATGGTACGACCATCTATGTGGGCAAGAAACAGGGGTTCAAACTCCCGTTGAAAACGTTGATTGCCAACGAAGGCGGGTCACGAACAATAACAGTTACGAATATTAAGATCAACCCTACTATTACGGAAGCACGGTTCGCGCTTCCCAAAGGGATGCAGATTGTTGACGGTGGCAATAGTCCGGTGGGGGCGGCAGGTCCGCGCTGAGACAGGATAGGCGCGAAAGGAATACGAGACGTTTTATGCGGCTTTTTACAAAATATTTAACAGTGGCGATAGTGGCGACTACCGCGAGTGCGGCGCACGCGCAGGTACCGTTCCGGATCACAAGTCCTGCGAACGGAGCATCCGTGCGCGAAACGGTGCGGATCCAGATCCCGCGTAGTGCACTCGAAGGCGCACAGTACATGACCCTGACCCTCGATGGAGCATTCCGCGCCGGGATCGATATTCCGCGTGTCGCGAAGGAGCCGGTCCGTACCCCCGCCGTGGAAGGGAACGCCACTACAGTCTCCCTCCTGTGGGATACGAAACTGATCAACAAAGATCCGAAGGTCCCGGAAGAGCAACGCTCCGTTCAGGACGGCCCGCACACCCTGGAAATCGCCGCGTTTAACGCCAGCGGACAACGCGTCGGGCTGCAAACGTTGACTCTGAATGTCAATAACAAGGGGCAGCTACCGGCCCCGTCCGGTGGCATTCTCCTATCATATGGTTTGCGCGTCGGCGACCGTAGCAAATATCGTCAGAAGACGGAAGTGGAGTATATCGCCGATCCGCAGACAGCCCCCGCGGCTCAAGGAAGCAACCGATTTTTTAACGGCGTCCCCGGTGCGGGTGCGGGACAGGGCAGTTTTGGCGGACCTCCCGCAGGTTTTGGCGGACCGCCTCCCGGTTATGGCGGTCCCCCCCCCGGTTTCGGCGGGCCCACTGCGGGCTTCGGTGGACGCGGCGGCGGCGGACGTGGGCCTGTGGGTGCGGGTGGACCGAACGGTGGGCAGTATACCCCACAACAGCGTCCGACGGGACCCGTCGTTCTGCCGGTACAAAACGTGACCGCGAACTACGAGCGTACCGTGGAAGATTCGAACGGCGCGGGCGGTCCCTATTTGCTCCGAGACAAGGCGCTTGACGGAGTAATCATCGCCGGAAATGGTGCCGCTGCGCGCTTGGAAGACATCTACACTTTTAAATCACGGTACAGAACCGTTGCGTCGCGGGGGTATGTTCAGGAGTTCGCGCCCGCGTCGCAAGCCCAACCGGGTGCGTACATCGCGCTACCCATCATCGACTTGAGTGGAACGCGGCGCCGTGTCGGGGAGCAGTGGAGTGTGAAGGCTCCCGTATTTCTAGAATGGGCCACGTTAAACAAGCCTCCGATGGTGGACACTCAGAACAAACTCGAATCCCTGGAATGGCAGAACGGGACGCGTACTGCCCGTATCTCGCAGACTTACAGTGGTAAGGCAGACATACCCATCTTCGGCGGTGCGGGAACGATGAAGAGTGCCGACGTGAAGATGACCCGGACGATCTGGTTCGCGTACGGTTCCCGCCGGGTTATCCGTACGGAAACTCAGACCGAGGTTTCCGGTGACGCGCCCGCGGCGATCGTTCAGCAAATGGTCCCGTCCGCGGGAGTGAGCGGCGGTATCGGCGGCGGCGCCTTCGGTCCCCCTCCCGGCTTCGGCGGTGGCAGGGATGATGAGGGCGGTGGCTTCCCGGGCGGCAGCAGTGGATTCCCCGGTGCCGGCGGCGGCGGTGGTCTCCTTGGCGGACCCGGTGCGGGATTCGGCGGGGCGCAGGGGAACGCCCCGGAAGTTCTCGTACCGGCGAAGTTCCGTTCGAACACCATCGTGACTTTGAACACCGACAAGCCGACGAAAAGAACGGTGGTCATCGTCAAGGGAAAGAAACAGTAAGTCGACCCCAGACAACGAAAAACCGGAGCGATCGATCGCTCCGGTTTTTTTGTCAGTAGGGTGCCGGATAGAGCCGGTTACATTCCATCGTTAAAAAAGACGTGGAGACCGTCCTTGCCGGGCGCGACGATGTCCAGACGACCGGTCCCCCGCAAATCCGCGACGGCGAAATGTATCCCACATCCGGCACCGACTCCGAGCGGCCCATACGTGATCACCTGTTTCGCGAACGATTCCCCGGTCCATTTGAAATAATAAATGCCGATGTCATCGTCCCCGCCGGGGTCCTGTTCATTCGGATGGGCATGGTATCGTTTACCGGTCACCAGTTCGTTCTCGCCGTCGCCGTCGATGTCTACCCAGATCAGGTCGTGATACTCCGAGTTGAATGGATCGATGGGGTGCCGGGTCCAGGTGCGTCCTCCCTGTGTATCGCGGCCCTGCTCCCACCAGTCCAGCCCGTAACCGTGCGACCTGCCGACGATCAAATCACTCAAGCCATCGCCGTTGACGTCGACGACCAGAATCGGGACGCTGGCATCCCCGCCCAGATCGAACTCCGGATGCCATTTCCATTCTCCGGCAAACACGTCACCTTCTGAGGGCGCTTCGAACCAACCGTTCTGTAGAACGAAATCGCCGCGTCCGTCGCCGTTGATGTCACCGAACCCCAAACCATGCCCTTGAGGACCGCCGAACAGCGAATAGGCGACGAACGAAACCGCTCCGCCCTGCTCCAAAGCCGGTTTCCGCTTGTAAACCACAAGGGGACCGCCGGGAGTGTTCGGCACAATCTCCAACTCACCGTCGCTGTCAACATCCCACGCCCGGGTGGTTTCGATGTTGCCGGTTTCCGCAATGACATGTGTGGGCCAGTCGCCCCCCAGTCCTGTGTTCTCACGCCAGCGTAGTGTTCCGCCC
This sequence comes from Armatimonadota bacterium, assembly GCA_014379275.1. GTDB lineage: Bacteria > Armatimonadota > Armatimonadia > Armatimonadales > Armatimonadaceae > JACMIU01. The sequence continues at coordinate 3,289 of JACMMA010000763.1, forward strand.
CACCATCCGCCGGTGACGAAATCGAGCCGACCGTTGCCGGAAATATCCATCGCAATCGTGGAAAAATCATCGTAATACTCGTCGTAGCGGTCGACCCCGCCGATCACATGGCGTGTTTTGAACCCAGGTCCTTCGTACCAGAATGCTCCCGATACAATATCCGGGTGTCCGTCGTTGTTCACGTCAAACACCGCCGCAGACTCATATGCCTCCGACGCAATCAACCGCCTAGTCCATTTCAATGGCATCGTCGCTTCTTCCTTATTTTTCCAGCATGTCCCGGTACGCGCGGGCGATCTTTAAATCTTCCAGTGCTTCCTCGGCGCGGCACATCGGCGCGCACTCGCCCCTTATCGCGGCGACAAAATTAGACGCCTGTTGCCGCATGGCGTGAACCCAGGGCATCTGCGGTGTGACCGTTCGCGGAACCGCCCCCGCACCTTCATCTATGAATAGAGAGACGCGACCCGGCTGGTTCAGAACGAGCGGTGCAGGAAGTTCCAGTTTGACCCAGCCGCGCTCGAAGGCGACGAGCGCAGTTTCCTGCCAGTCAAGTGTGGTCTGGAAGGGAGTCATTTCGATCACGCCGGGGACGCCGCTAACACTTTCGGTGACCAATAGTACTTGCGTCGGGTCGGCGAACGTAACCCGGTACGGCTCGCCGTAAAGGTGACGCAAGAGGTTGACCTGGTGGATGTAGTAATTCACAAACTCCACGTAAGGACCGTCCCACGTATCCCCCGTGCTCGGGGGAAGCGGGGGAACCGGTTCGTCGGAGTGAATGTAGTCCATAAAGCCGTTGGCAATCCAGTCCCCGGACGGCATGGTGATGCGAATATATTTGAGTTTACCGAGTCCCCCACTTGCCTTGAGTCTATCGATTTCGGTTTTCGCGTACATGGTCGCCGGATCACTCCGCTTGTGATACCCGACCATATGCCACGACCCGCTGGCTCTGAGTGCCTCCAACATTCGCTCGCCGATGCCGACTGAAGACGCGAGTGGCTTTTCGGTGAGAATCGGTAATCCCGCCTGATAGAGTGGCGGGATGATTTCCCCGTGCCGATCGAATGGTTGCGACGCGACGATGCCGTCTAAATTTTCACTCGCGATCATTGATTCGGCGCTGGAATAGACTTTAGGAACTCCCCACCGCGCAGCGACCGCCGCCGCGAGTCCGGGGCGCAGTTCGGCGAGCGCGACGACTTTGCAACTGTCTAGCGTGGCATAGTTGCGCAAGTGCGCCGCCTGACCCATGCCACCCACGCCGACAAATCCGATTCGCACGGGCTTTTTAATGTCACTCATTTTTTAGTATGTCCTTTTCTTCTGTCCTCCCGGACGGGGCCAACCTTACGTTGGATCGTTGGACCTGCGGTGCTGGGACTACGTTAGGTGGTTGTGTGTCGGTTGGTTCTTTCCCGCGAATCCGCCGCCCCCGGTTTCT
>JACMMA010000764.1 GCA_014379275.1 Armatimonadota bacterium
GGGCGACGCCGGACGCGATCGCCAAACATATCCGGACCGAGAAGCTACACCGCGATGCGACCGGCGTCCGCACCGTGGATGCGTCCCGGTTCCCGTACGCGACCCCGAGCGAACGGCAGGCGGCGGGTCTGCTCAGCGCGGTCGCGTCGCTCGGCGGTTACGGGTACTACTACGGCTCGATCCCGGCGGGGTTGTATGAACAGGTCCTGTCGCTCCTCGTCGGGAGCGGCAACGTGTACCATGGGACGGAAACCACCCCGCTACGCCAGCGGCTAGACGTTTACGCGGAAAACGCGCTCCGTCCCGGCGTGCAGGTAGACACCGCCGAGGATGGTATCCGTGTCGCGCCCGTGTTGTTGCCGGGCAGCGAATCCGGGGAAAGCGTGGTCGCACTTTCCGCGGAGAAAGATAAATGGGCGTTCAAGTCGCCCGCATACCTGTTGACAGGGAAGGGGAAAATGGTCCCGTTGCCCGCGGGGACGCCGGATGTGTTCGCCGGGCTGATAGCGCGCGGCGAGATCACGGTCCCTGAAGCAGGGAAGTCGCTTTTCGTCGAGCGGTATCTGCTCCCGCTCGCGGAGGTGCTACCGATCTCGGGGAACGCCGTGCAATGGGAGGACACCCACGCCGAGGCGCTCACGCCCGTGCCGCGGCTGTATCTGACCGAGCAGAACAGCCGCCTTTCCGTCGCGCTTCGCTACGCGTACGGACCGCAGGAGTACCCGTTCGACACGGCGTTCCCCCCGCTTGCGTTGGAGCGAGGTACCGGCGAAGGTGGCAATGTGACGCTCAAGCGGGTGCGGCGTGATCCCGACGCGGAAGGGGCGCGTTACGCCATGCTTTCCGGCACCGGCGGGTCGGCGTTCGGCTTGAAGCGCGACGACGAACCGGGGCACTTCGCTCTACGTGCCCGCGTTGACCCGGTGGATTTCCTGTTGCACTACGTCCCCAAACTCGCCGAGGCGGGCTACGAAGTGTACGGCGACGAGCAACTCCAATCCGTGCGCGTCAACCGGAACAAGCCCAAGATCGCGTGGAACGTTTCATCCGGGATCGACTGGTTCGACCTGGACGCCATGCTGACGTTCGGCGACACGTCCGCGACGTTCGGCGAACTGAAGCGCGCGATCCGCCGCCGCGAAAAGTACGTCAAACTCGCCGACGGTTCCATCGGGGTCATTCCGCCCGAGATCGTCGAGCGGTTCCGCTTCTTGTTCGCGCTCGGCGAGGAAACCAAAGACGGCGGCTTACGGCTGTCGTCCACGCAATCGCTTCTGCTCGAACAGGCGATGGCGGACGAGGGGGGCGATTTTCAAGCCGACGCCGCGTTCTACGAGCGCCGTGAGAAGCTACACGGCTTCGAGACGATCCACCCGGTCCCGCTCCCGAACGACGGCTTGATCGCGACGCTGTACCCGTACCAGAAGGCGGGCTTCGACTGGCTCCACTTCCTGCACGAATACGGCTTCGGCGGTTGTCTCGCCGACGAGATGGGTTTGGGCAAGTCGCTCCAGGCGTTATGTTTGCTGTTATCGCTCCGCAAATCGGGCGGGAACGACCACGCCAAAGCACCGGATATTATCGTCGCGCCGAAGTCGCTGATGTTCAACTGGGAGCGGGAAGCGGCGCGGTTCACCCCGGCGCTCAAAATACTGGTGTATACCGAGGGCAATCGGAGCAAGGACCCGGCGGCGTTCGACGGCTACGACGTGGTGCTGACGACGTACGGGATTATGCTCCGCGACATCGAGCATCTGCGCAAAACGCGGTTCCACTACGCCGTGCTGGACGAAGCGCAGGCGATCAAAAATCCGGCGTCGCAGTCGGCACGGGCGGCGCGACTCTTGAACTGCGAGCACCGCTTGACCCTGACCGGGACGCCGGTCGAGAACGGCACGATGGAACTGTGGTCGCAGTTCGCGTTCTTGAACCCCGGACATTTGGGCGGCATGGATCGGTTCCGCGAAGAGTTTACCGGCGCGATCGAGCGGCAGGGCGACGAAGTCGCGGCGCAAACACTCCGTAAGTTGATCGCGCCGTTTCTGCTCCGGCGTACGAAAGAGCAGGTCGCGCCGCAACTGCCGCCGCGCACCGAGCAGGTCGTCTACTGCGAGATGGACGGCGAACAACGCAAACGGTACGAGGAGATGCGTGACCGCTACCGTGCCGAAGTGCTCGGGATTCTGGACGAAGCCGAGACCGACCGCAAACTTGCCGGACGTGGGCAGATGAAAATGTTGGAAGCCCTGCTCCGCTTGCGCCAGGTTTGCAACCACCCCCGCCTCGCCGACCCGTCGTACGAGGGCGAGTCGGCGAAGTTCGGAGTTCTGATGGAGACGATAGAAACGCTCCGCGCCGAAAATCACAAGGCGTTAGTGTTCTCGCAGTTCGTGAAAATGCTCGATATCATCCGCGCCGAACTCGACGCGCGCGGTATCCCGTATGTATACCTGGACGGATCGACGAAAGACCGCCAAACGCCGGTAGACCGATTCCAGAACGACGCCGCGATCCCGCTGTTCCTGATCAGCCTCAAGGCGGGCGGCGTCGGCCTGAACCTGACCGCCGCCGACTACGTCCTTCACGTCGACCCGTGGTGGAACCCAGCCGCCGAGCGACAAGCCACCGACCGCGCCCACCGCATCGGGCAGGATAAGCCGGTTTTCGTGCAGAAGTTTCTGACCCGCGACACGGTAGAAGAGAAGATCCTCGCGCTTCAAGAGCGAAAGCGGGCGATCACCGAGCAACTGATCACGGCAGAAGAAGGCGGATTCCTCAAAACCCTGACGCGCAACGACATCGAGGGGTTGTTCACGTAGCGCACGCGCGGCGAGGATTGCCTCCTTGGGTGGGAGGCAATCCTCGCCAGATGTTACTTCTTCAACGTGTAATAATGGTTCTCACAACGGATGTCGCCGAGCCTACAGTGAGGGGGCACTAACGCGCCGATACGGTTCGCGTTTAGCGTCTGGGCACTGATGCCCCCGATCGTGGACGTGCGGTATGCCAGGCAACTTACTTTGACATGGCCGTCGAGCCATAAAACATTCGCCAGGCCGGCATGGCGACCATGTACGTAGGGCGGCATCAGGTGCGCCGGCGAAAAAATCATCGGCATCCGCAGGACAGCACGCTGGGTCCGTTGGAAGCGTGCGGCGTCCGCCATCAGGATCGTCTCCGCTGGCACTTCGGTACGGGCGTCCGTTTCTGGCACAAACTCAGTGATTGTCGCGTTGAACGTGTAGAGTCCCATGTTCACGCCGTATCCGATCGGAAAGTTTCCCGGCGGGAGGTCGGCGGCGGTCGGACAATCCTGAACCGGTTGGCTACGCAGATACGGGTACAGAATCCCCGACATCGGATCCCACACGTTCGCGGATGACTGAGTCGTGCTCGGCCGGTACGCCGTACACCAGTAATGTATGCTGATAGTCGGGCCATACTCGGTGTACGCGGCGGGACAGTAGCCCTCGTCATTGTCGTGGGAGTATGCCGCCCAGCCGATGCCGATCTGGCGCAGGTTCGATAGGCAGTTCGTCTGGCGGGCTTTTTCGCGTGCCTGGGCGAACACCGGCATCATGACTGCGGCGAGCAGGGCGATCACGGCGATCACGACAAGCAACTCGATGAGGGTGAATCCATCCCGACAAGACATACCCCGCCCGCGCGCGAAGGCCGCCCGCGCCCGTTCGGAGGATAAACCATCGCCAAGGAACCGATATCTATTCAATTCGTACCTCTTACTAAACACAGCATCCGCGCCTAACAGCCGTCAAGGCAGTCAGTTCTTAGCGCGAGGCAGACGGCGGGGTCTGCGCCCGGCTGGCCGAGGCATTTCCGGTAGGCCATCTGGCAAGCAGTGGGACAGTCGATGGTTCTTTTAATGGCTTCCGCTTCGTCACTAAGAACCTGTTGCGCTTCCGCCGACGTGGCATTTTTAGCTTCCATCTCTGAAGCGCAAAGGTCAAGATAAGCGGCGGTGGCGGCCCGAATCGTTTTTAGAAGTTCTTTTTTCGCGAAGTCCGACATACTCTACTACTCTCCTGCTGCTACTCGTTGTCAGATTTCCGCTCCTCTTAGAGGCGGATGTTTAACACGATATTTATACGTGTCTGCACCAGATTCCTGCGTTCGACAGCGGTGTATCCGATTTATTTTCGGGGGGTGGCGACGCCATTCCAGAACCGCGTCGTGCCATCGGCGTCGGTGGAAAGCATCGTAGCGCCACTTCGGTCGAACTGGAGGGAAGAGATAGGGCGGCGTTTCCAGCGTCCGCTCAGTGCGAGTACTTCTTGGAAGGTGGCGACATCCCAAACCCGAATGACTCCGTCGTAGCCGCCGGTCAGAAGACTTTTGCCGTCGGGGGAGAAAGTCGCCGTGTAGATCGCTCCCGTGTGCCCGGAAACGGTTCTAGGCTGTGCAGGCAGGCCGTTTGGGAGCGACCATAATCGGATGACGGCGTCCAAACCAACGGTCGCCATGTGACCACCGTCGTTGCTGAAAACGACGTCGTTGATTCTCCCGTTATGCCCCCCGCGTAGCGTCGAGATCTGCCCGGTCCGGGGACGGATTATGTGGAGGGCACTACCGTCCGCGCTTGCCGCGACCAGGATTTTGCCGTTCGGCGCGAAAGTGAGCAATCCGGCACCGTCCCATTCAGGAATTAGGCAGCCGCTGACCCTTTCCCCAGTATCGGTCCGCCATACTTCGACCGCTCCACTGCTGTCGTTGGTGGCGAGCCACTCACCGCCCGAAGACAGTGCCATCGACAGAACGGAGTATCCTTTAACGGCGATGGTTCGCAGTACGCGACCGGTGGCGGTGTCATACACCGCCGCGCGCCCATTTTCATTTCCGGCAGCCAAACAGCGACCGTCCGATGAATACCCCGTCAGAGTGTATGCTACTCTGGTATCTGTCGTGAACACAGGACGGCGCGAGAGGACCTCCCACAAGGACAGACGACCCGATCTGTCCATCGCGGCGCAGAACTTCCCGTCAGGGGGGGAGAGCAGGATGTTCCCCAGCGGCGGGGGTAGTGTTA
>JACMMA010000765.1 GCA_014379275.1 Armatimonadota bacterium
ACGCAGACGGGAGTCGTTACGACATCCCCCGTCTCCTCGCGTTATCGGGCGCTAGCATAGTGCCGCCTCGAACGCCCCTGGATGTTGCCAAGGGTGGGGCAACAATGGCGAACGCTATATCTAACGCGGTCGCGTCTCTGACGATGAGTGGTAGTGCCGAGGAGGCGGTAGTACCGTCTGCGGCTCGCCTTCTGGCACCACTGCCGCGTCCGAACCGGGTTCTTGCCATCGGGCGAAACTACGCCGAGCATGCGAAAGAACAGGGCGCAAGCGTTTCGGAGGAACCAATCGTGTTTCTGAAGGCATCCCAGTCCGTGATCGCGCATGACGACCCGATTCGCATCCCCGAAGGCATCGGGCGGGTGGACTATGAGGCGGAGTTGATGGTGGTGCTCGGCTCCGGCGGCAGAAACATCGCCGAGTCGGACGCGATGAGCCACGTCGCGGGCTACACGGCTTTCAACGATGTCACGGCGCGCACGATGCAAAAGAAAGCGCAGTCCTCGAACCATCCCTGGTTTTTGTCAAAGTCGCTGGACACATTCGGACCGATGGGACCCTATCTGGTCACGCCGGACGAGATTCCCGACCCGCATGATTTGCGGATCACGCTCACGGTCAACGGCGAAACGAGACAGGACGACACCACGGAGAGCATGGTGTTTCGGATTCCGTTTCTTATCGCTTATCTTTCCCGTTTCTTCGCCCTGGAAGCGGGCGATGTGATCGCCACCGGCACACCCTCCGGCATTGGAGAGATCGTTCCCGGCGACGTCGTGTCCGTGGTCGTGGAAGGCGTCGGGACGCTGACAAACCCGGTGGAATCGGCATGAACGGGGCGGTTTCGATAGTTCCTTATCAGGATAAGTATCGAACCGACTTCGACCGGTTGAATCGCGCCTGGGTTTCGCGGCATTTCCTCGTAGAACCGGGTGACGAGAAAGAATTCGGCGATCCGTATGGACACTTCGTCGCTCCCGGCGGTCAGGTACTTTTTTTGATCTCCGATTCCGGCGGGGTGCTGGGAACCGTGGCACTCGCCAAACATGCCGATCTGTTCGAGGTAGCGAAAATGACCGTGGACGAAGCGCATCGCGGAAAGGGCTACGGCAAAGTGTTGATGGAGGCCGCGATCGACTATGCGACAGATGCCGGAGGAAGCGCATTAGAACTGGTTTCCAATACACGCCTGGAAACGGCGATCGGGATGTATCGCAAGCATGGTTTCGTCGAAGTGCCACTGGGAGGCAGCGAGGAGTACAGCCGTGCCAACATCCGCATGCGGCGTGAACTGTAGCGCCGCATGGCATGGGACTCCCCTTCGTGATGTCGGAGTGAAGCGACACCAGAGTGACGGGCTTCTTTCGTGTCCAGGAGGGCGTGAGATATCACATAGGTAAGCAACTGTCTCGTCCCGAACGGGTCGAACGAGCATGAATAATCAATACGCTTGTGTGTTACGGATCGCCTTGGTAGCTTGTCTTTTCATGACTGTATTCACGGCTGCTTCCCCCGCCTCTGCCAAATATCGAAGCCACCGGTCGAGACATCGGTGGCATCATCACACCACGGTTCACCGCCCGTTGAACTACACGATGACGGAACAAGACCGGTGGCATCAGGCGTTGGTCGTGGGCGGCTGTGTGGGTCTCGCTCTCGTGGCTTTCCTAGTTTCCCGAAAGTTACGCAACCTTGGGTGAAGCGAACCGGTGATTTTCGTGTCTAACACATATAATGCAATCTTTAGTTTTCTCGCGCCGCCAGCTTATCACGGCATCCCTAGCGTTGTCGCTTTCCGCACTCAGTAGCTCAGTCCGCGCCCAGGATATAGTCACGCCGCGCGTACTGCGTCAGGAGAAGGACGGTTTCACCCTGACGTTGCGCCTGCCACAATCGCCGGTCATTGCCAATGTGGAAGCGGTGTTGTATCTTCGTCTGGAAATCGAGGGCACGGGCGAATCGAAGCAAGTGGTGCCGTTCGCACGCGTCGACGCGACCGCGAAACCGGACGGTGAGGGAAATGCGGTCTCGCTCAGTGCCTCTCCCGACGGGGTCGCCGGGGAATATTCGATAGTCGGGAAATTTCCGGCTGCCGGGGTTTACACGATCACTGTCACCGTCTCGGCTTCCAGTAATTCTAACGCGGAACCGATCTCGGTCTCGTTCAATCCTGTTCGTGTCCTGTCCGTCGCCGAAAAGGACAAAGAACAAAGCGCGAACTATTCGTTGAAGGTCGAGTCGACTCCCTCACAGCCGCTCCCCGGGGAGTTGGTCAAATTGCGCCTTTTTGTAACGGACAACGCCACGAAAAAACGCGTCACTGAGTTCGAATCTATCTACAATGCCCCGTTTCATCTTTACGTCGTGCGGGAAGATACGAGCGAACTGCGGCGTGAGAAGCCGGTGCCGGTTTCCGCCGCGCCGAACTCCAAAGAGGATGGCGTTTTTCTGCTCGACTATGCATTCTCATCCGGCGGCTCATGGCGGCTTTTCGCCGAGGTCGCGCCGAAGGATCAGGGGATTCAACTCCTCACCACCAGGATGACAATCCCTGGCGCGAAATCACTCCCGGAACCGATGATGGCGCAGATCGCTCCGCTTGTCCGGCAAAACGGCGTCAATCTGCGCTTTTCGCGCCCGACCCGTTTTATCGCACGCGAGACAATGTCTGTGCCGCTACAACTGGAAGATGGTCAGGGCAATGGACTCGCCGATCTGCAGATAACGGATTCCGCACTCGCGCACCTGTACTTCGCGGAGCGGGACGGAAAAACGTTCCTTCATACGGTTCCCGATTCGCGCGACCCGCGCAACGGGCGGTCCGGCTCGAACACGCTGACGTTCCCGGTACGTTTCCCGAAGGCAGGGACGTACCGGGCGTGGCTCACGTTAAACCGCTCCGGTCAGCCCGCCGTGGTGACGTTCGTGGTCCGCGTTTACGATAAATAGCCCCGACGCTTTTTTGTTTTCACCGGTTGCGGTATAACAATTAGCAATGCAGGACACTGGAAGTAAACTATTTCGCGTCGCCGTCGCCGGGGCGAAAGGACGTATGGGAAGTGAAACGGTCCGCGCCGTACAAAGCGCAGCAGACATGATTCTCGTCGCCGAGATAGTCCGCGGCGGCGACACTGCCGCTTCGCTCGAAGAAACCCGTCCGGACGTGTTGGTTGAGTTCTCCGTGCCGGAGGGCGTAATGGCCAATGTTCGCAGTGCGCTCGCCGCACGGGTGATCCCCCTCATCGGCACAACGGGAATCAGCAGCGACGACCGGGACGAAATAGCCGCGCTTTCCGCCGAATATGAAACGCCCGCTCTCATCGCGCCGAATTTTGCGCTGGGTGCCGTGCTGTTGATGCGCTTCGCCTCGGAAGCCGCCCGTTACCTGCCGGACGTCGAGATTATCGAGATGCACCATGAGCGGAAGTTGGATGCCCCGTCCGGCACAGCGGCACGCACGGCGGAGATGATCGCCGAGGCCCGGAGGGAATCGGGGATGACTGGCAAGAAATCCCCGGAAGGAACGTTCGAGACGGTTCCGGGCGCACGGGGCGGCAATGTGGCAGGGATTCCGATTCACTCCGTTCGCCTTCCCGGTTTTGTGGCATCCCAGGAAGTTATTTTCGGGGCCGCGGGGCAGCGGCTTTCACTGCGTCATGACAGCACAGACCGCGCATCGTTCATGCCCGGTGTCTTACTCGCGATCCGCAAAGCGCACACCCTGTCTGGTCTTGTCATCGGCCTGGAAAATGTGTTGTGAATACAGAACAGGCGTCGAAAGAAGCGGGTGAGGTGCCGGAGGTTAACGATGACCCGTCACTCCCTGGGAAGGCTACCTCTGCCCGCCAATCCCCTCTGCGCTCGCGGCGTATAGCGGTCCGTATTTTCATAGGTTACTTACTTCCTTTACTTTTCTTCCTGATTGCCGGCCTCGTCCTACCCTATTTATTGACTTCCGCTTTGGGGCGTGTGGTTCGGGACTACGCGGAAACGGCGAGTTTCGTCGACAATGCCTACGCTCTTCGGAGGAGTGCCACCGATAGTAAAAACGAACTGCGCGGCTTTCTCCTTTACAACGATCTCAGCTTTCGCCAGCAATTCGGTCGCTCACGTGGTGAGTACCGACAGCGATTCCGGGGGATGCAAGATTTCGTCAACAGCAAGCAGAACAACACCCTCGACGCCCAGTTAAACATCGCCGACGGTACGTATCGCCGGTGGTACACCAAATTTGCAACGCCAGAATTTGCCGCTGCAGACCGTGCCTTGCTCCTCCGAAGCCCCACCGTAAGCCTCGCCGCCGCGAACCGCTCCGAGAACGGGTTCCGGGGCGTGAATACATCCATGAATCGGCTCGTTGCCGTTGCCGAGGCTTACCGAGAGCAACAGTTGCGCCGCGCCCGAGTCAGCGAGC
>JACMMA010000766.1 GCA_014379275.1 Armatimonadota bacterium
ACAAAGCGCGGAGAAAGAGACGCCGAACCGTAGGGCGCGAGAGAACACGTGTGAACACCTCTTCTATTCCCGTCGTGCGGGAGGCATTAACAGACAATCTGAAAGCGTGAGTGGCGGCAACTTTGCCAATGGATATGATAAATATAGCACGCGCTCAACCTGTCTGTCAGGCGTTTGTCGGTCCCCCGAAATACCTGTTTTTCCACCTTCGATTGGTTGCTTTAGCGAATATTTTACTGTTCAGGGTCGAAATGTTGCTGCTCGCAGATGATTGCGGGCGGATGGTCTCGAAACAGGACAATCGCGCGGAAACAAAGTCCGGACTCACTTAATTGCGGGAAAGTAGTTCCTGCAAGGATCTCGTATCTGGCGGAAGGGGCGGGGCGGCGGTGCGTGTCGCAGGAGGGACACGACCGACACCAAAAACACAGAGCGCGGAACAAAGAAGACGCGACTTCGCAATTTTATTGCCACTCTGTAGGAAATCGCTAAAGAACACACGGACACCTTTTTTATTCCGTCATGCGGGTTGCCCGACATCGTAGGATCAAATGTTGGGAACGACTAAAAGTGCTAGTAGCTTCGCGACAGTGACACACAGAGCATACATGATTTCGCTGGTATTCCCACAGTATCGGGGAAAAATAGTGGATTTTTGTCTATTCACAACGGAAGTGAGGAACCACAAAATGTAAAGTCATCGCCCTGTCGACGTTCCGCGAAGGGATGATCTGGATTCGTCCAGGCGGGCTTGACGCCGGTGTCGGGTGATAAACTTACTGGTATATGGACTCCCGCTTTTCCTCCGTCACCGTTCGTGTTCCCGCATCCTCGGCAAACCTCGGACCCGGCTTCGATACGCTGGGCATGGCGATCACCCTGTACAACACCTGGACGTTCCGCCCGTCCCCGGACAATCACCACCACGTCACCGGGTTCGGCGAGTCGCTCGCGACCCAAAACGTGAAGGACAGCCTTCTTTTAGAAGCGGCACAGGAACTTGCGATGCAGTCAGGCTTCGGCGATCTGCCCCCGTTGACGGTCGAGGCAAACATTCAGGTCCCCGTGCAGCGTGGTCTCGGAAGCAGTGCGAGCGCCGTGGTGGGCGGGCTTCTCGGCGCGAACACATTGTTCAGCTTCGGCGCATCGCGGGATCAACTTCTGGCAATCGCTTACGCGATGGAAGGTCACGCGGACAACGCGGCGGCGGCGATCTTCGGCGGTATCGAGTGTGTCACCACGGGGCGTGATAATGTGGGTCCGCTACTTTTTCATCGGGCCGTGCCCGTTTCGCCGCACCTGATTGAGAAACTTTACGTCGTCGCCCTGGTGCCGTCCAAGCGCATGGGGACGGACGCGTCCCGGCGTGTCCTTCCGCGTAGCGTGTCGTTCGATAACGCGGCATTTTCTATCAACCGTCTCGCCCTTTTGATGATCGCTTTCGTCAACGGTGAACCCGAACTCCTGCGCTACGGCCTCGCGGATGATCTGCACCAGCCGTACCGGTGGGGGGAAATCAAAGGGTTGACCGAGGCGATCGGTGTCGCGGTCGCGTCCGGTGATTACGGTGCCTGTTTGAGCGGAAGTGGCTCGACCATTCTTTCCTTCTGCCCGAGCGAGGATGTCGCGCGACAGGTCGGAGGCGCAATGCGGGCGGCACTGGAGGCGAACGGGACCCCGGTGGACGCCGTCCATGTCGTACGAATAGACACCGGCGGCGCGACGGTTCAAACCGAGCCGATATAAACCGGGGCGAGCGCGGACCGGAGCAAAGCCGGGCGTCCGATGGCGTCTCGCAAAGCCGAAGCGCCTTCGCTCCCTGTCAATCCTCCCCCGGTACGCAACTCGGCGAGCAAATGCGCGAAAAGTTGGTCGTCGGGTGCCGTCTTAATCTGATAGTCATGCCGCCACGGCATGAGCCCGCAGACCGCGCAAAGACGGAGCGAGGATAATATTTCGAGCGAATCGCGGGCGGAAAGCCGGTCTGAGGTGGTCGTGCGCTCCCAGGCGAACCGCGACGCCTTCATGGCGCGGTCGCGCCGATTGCGGTCTCCGGCGACTTCCCGGCGTGCGTTCCGCTCGTCGCGCACCAGAATATCCGCGAACGAGCGTACCCGACCGGCGGTGTTCTCGACCGAGATACCCAACGTTTGCTCGTTGCTGACCTGAAACAGGTCGCCCGCCGCGACCGAATGTTCGCCGTGCGCCCCGCGCACCGAAACCCCTAACTGTTTCGCCGCATCGAATACCCGGTCCAACCGATCCACAAACACGAGAGCCGGTAGATGGGCGAGAACGGAAAGGCGTAACCCGGTTCCCGTATTGCTCATCGCTGCGGTCAAATATCCCCATTTTTGGGCGTCCTGCGCCCAGTGCAGACGGCAACCGAGACGCGCCTCCACATCCTGAACATCGCGCAACGCGACCTGTGGGGCATTTCCCAGTGCCAGGGCTTGCAGGCGCACGTGATCCTCTTCGTTAACAAAAATACTGATCCGCCCCGTCGTGTCCAGTAGCGCGTATCGTTCTATCCCGCTACTACTGGCGAGATCGGGCGAGATGCGCCGTGCGTCCACCAGTTCTGCGCGATCCCGCGGGGAGAGCGACGCGATCTCTACCGGAATCAGGTCGATAAGCCGACCGGTGTCCGCGTGCGCGACCTGGCGCACAGACTGCGCGATGCGGCGCAACTCGGCTTCACTCGCCCTCGCCGGGAATGAATAGCCTTCGATATTTCGGGCGAGACGGGCGCGGGTGGAAACCACGACATCGGTATCCGGTCCGCCCTCGATTGCTGTGGCAACCCCCGCCCAGGCAGGTGTTTTTAATGATTCAGGGAGCGGGCGCAACGCGGGATAGGGTTCGGGCATCTATCCTTGTATTCGGGAGATGGAATAAGTTTTCCTGTTTCAACCGAAACGTTGTCCCGCACTATCGACAGATGATGTCGCTGTAAGGGA
>JACMMA010000126.1 GCA_014379275.1 Armatimonadota bacterium
TCCGCGCCCAGCTCGCCGTGCTGGAAGCCGCCGACCAGGGCGCGGAACCCCGGGGTGTCGAGCTTGTCCAGGGGGATCGTCGGCTTACCTGCCGACACGCCGCCGGTTACCGGCATCGGGGAGAGCGTCGCGCCTTCAGCGGTGAGCATCTCCAGGGCGTTCCCCGCCGCCTCCCGGGCGCGGTCCGCCTCTTTCTTCGCCTGAGCCATCCTACCTTCGTCCGGGGGCAGGGGAAGGAGCATCGGACACGTGAGGGCGGCTTTCATCGCGGCGTCCACGCGGGAAGCGATCTGATCGAGCGTGCTTAACGGTGTCGCGGTTTTCATAATGTCCCTGCTTTCTTACGCCGGTATATAACGAGCCCGCGCGGGCAAGTCGTAGGGTGCCCTTCGAGCGAGTCACCGCGCCCACAGATGCATTCAATTTCCGATAGAGGGGTTTGTGGTCTGCCGCCTTTGCGCCCGTTCAATGCCGCCGCCGCCGTTTTCGCCGGAGTGCTTTTCGATCCCAGCATCGAAAAGACGCGGCGTACATCCTCGGGCGTGACATCTCCCTTGGTTGGTTCGCTCATGGAATTAGTATAAACCCAACCGTTTGGAAAGTCAATAAACAACTTGAGTTATTTGTTAAAACCCAACGATTCGGTATTGATAATAGCCAGCCGTTCGGTTATGAAATATTCATAAGCACGGACGACGCGAACCATTTTTCGCGAACTGCGGACTCCAAAGGAAACGAAAACCATGAACAACACGACCATCGCCGCTATCGAGACCGCCCTTATGAACTCCTTCAAGATGCACGGAAACCACACCTGCAACGCGACCGAAACCGGCGACCTGTTCATCGCCCAACACAAGCGGACCCGAAACGCACCTACGCCGTGACGACGATCCCCGGAATGGAACGGTGCTCCTGCCCCCCCGATTCGCCGAAGTCGGCGCGTGCAAGTATCAGGCTTTCCTTAACCAAACCCTGCGAGCGCGCGGATTTATTCCGCGCAGAATGATGGTGTGATAAGGCGAAATGACAGGCAACCTCCCTATTCGTGTTGGAGTGCAGAAAGAGTCGGGGGAACCCTTCCGGTAGCGTCAGTTGGAAAGGGGGGTGGGTCCGAACAGGCGGAGGTTCATGGCTTGCGTCGCCGATAACCTTTCCAGGAATTCGGTGCGCGGTATCTCCGTCGCGCCGATCTGTTGAAAGTGCGGCGTCATCATTTGTATGTCGATCCAGTCTGCGCCGCGTTCTCGCAGGTGGTCGAACAGATGAAGCAGGCAGAGTTTCGAGCCGTAATCTTCCCGGTAGAACATGCTCTCGCCGGTAAATACCCCGCCGCTGTCTACTCCGTATAAGCCGCCCGCCAACTCCCCGGACTCGTTCCATGCTTCTACGCTGTGCGCGATGCCGGCTTCATGGAGTGCGGTGTAGGCGGCTTGCATCTCCCTTGTTATCCAGGTGCTTTCCTGGTCCGCCCGCTTCGTCTGCTTGCACGCCGCGATGACGTCCGCGAATGCCCGATCCACGGTAAACGTGAATCTGTTTTTGCGCCGCTCCCTCGCCAGCGACTTGGGCACATGAACGGCGTCGAGGTCGAGGATGGCGCGCGGGTCGGGGCAAAACCAGCAGAGGGGATAGCCGCTGTGGGGCCAGGGGAAGACGCCGCGCCGGTAGGATTTGGTGAGCGTTTCCACGGAAAGTTCTCCCAGAAGGGCGACGACGCCCTCGGGCGACGACTGATCCGGACGAGCGGCATCGATCCCCGCGATACGCCGCCCGCGTGCATCGAACCAGATCGCCGTTTTCAACCCCGGCAGTCGCCATCGCATCGTGGTTTGTACGTTTCCTTTTCCCGCGCCGGTTTTCACTGTACCATGGAAAGTGGGTCGCGCCGACAACGAAGGGCGCACCGAAAAAGGAAACGAAAACGGATGGGCAATCGCGTAGACAAGCGGGGTAACCTGGACCTGCGTCCGGTAACGATCGAGCGGGGATTCATGAAGTTTGCGGAGGGTTCCTGTTTGATTTCGATGGGCGACACGCGCGTGATCTGCACCGCGACCGTGGAGGATCGCGTGCCGATGTGGATGAAAGGGCGCGGGAGCGGCTGGGTAACGGCGGAGTATTCGATGCTCCCGCGCTCCGGCAAGGAACGCAACCAGCGCGAGACGATGAAGCCCGCCGGGCGCACGCAGGAGATCCAGCGCCTTATCGGTCGCTCGCTCCGCCCGATTGTCGATATGTCCGCCCTCGGCGAACGGATGATCACGCTCGACTGCGACGTATTAAGTGCAGACGGCGGGACCCGGTGTGCGAGTATCACCGGCGCGTATGTCGCGCTGGTCGAAGCCCTGTCTAAGATCCGCGCGACGGGTGCCCTGCGCAAGAACCCGCTCACGGATTCTGTCGCGGCGGTTTCGGTCGGCGTGGTCGGCGGCATGGAATTGTTGGACCTGTGCGCGGAAGAGGATAACAAGGCGGGTGTGGACATGAACGTCATCGCGACCGGCTCCGGAAAGTACATCGAAGTGCAGGGCACGGCGGAAGGCGTCCCATACGACCGTGCCCGCCTGAACCGGTTGCTGGATGTCGCGCAATTCGGTCTAGACATGCTTTTCAAGAAACAAGCCGAGGCGGTCGAAGGGTTGCTGTAATGTCTTATTTGCGCGGCGAA
>JACMMA010000767.1 GCA_014379275.1 Armatimonadota bacterium
CGCTATTTCGCGGCTTGGGAACCATTAATCTGCGACACTTTTACATCGTCTATCCAGTAGGTGATACCCGGTTCGCGAAGAAACAGCATTACCCAGGTGTTATTATTTTCGCCCTCAGCCAATCTTCTGCGGAAGGTTTTCACGGACACCTCGCGCCATTCGGGACCGGCAGGCAGGTCTTGCGTGGTCAGGAGCGACCTTTCGCCGACACGCATCGCCAATGTGATTTTTGTCGGCTTCGACGTGCGAACCCATGCGGACACTTCGTAGTCACGGTCCGTCGGTAAAACACGTATTTGCGCGAGTTGAATCTGTCCGGCACGGACCGTTTTCAGATCAACCCTCTGCGAACATTCGCCGCCGTGGAATATTGTCCTGTCCGGGGCATATTCCGCGGTGATATCCGCCCAGGAGGAGTTGTCGAACCACACACCGCTACCGGCGATTGTTCCCGTGATTCTCGCGACATTGGTTTTGGGATCGGGAGTGATTGCGGTAAACCCTTCCTCGAAGCCACCACTGGTAAGCAGGTTGCCGTCTGACAGAGACGCCTGCGGTGTGGGAGCCACCTCCACCGGCGGAAGGGATGGATTTGCAGCGACTTGTCGCGAGGGTGGGGTCGGGAGGGACGCGTCTCTCGTCTGGCGGATGACAAGAAAGGCGAGCGAGGCTAACGCCGTCATCAGAACAATGAACCCGAGCGGTTTGATAATGACTTTCATAGTCCAAGCCTGTCTTTCCGGATACCGAGAAAATACTTTCGCTGCCGTCATTATATAGTTTGTCGATATGGGGCGCAATACGCGCTTCGTTTTGTGGCAGAATTGTTTCGCTGCAATGTTCGTTCACATGACGTTTAGGAAGGGATTCGCCCGCCTTTACGTGAACCAACGTTCAAACTTGTCAAGAAAGCAGAGTAGCCATGTTATCACCGAGTCGCGGAACATACCGCGCAGCCATTATCGGATGCGGGGGACGCGCCCGCGCCCATATGCCCGGCTTGAAAGCCGACGATCGCATACAGATCGTCGCACTTTCCGATATCCGCCCCGAATCATCCGAGTCGTTCGCCTCCGACTTCGCGCTGAATACTCGGCAATACACCGATTACAAAGAACTACTGGAAGCAGAACGCCCCGATGTTGTGGTTGCTACGCTCTGGACGGCGCTTCATCTTCCCGTGATCCGCGAGTGTGTCCGCTCGGGCGTGAAGGTCATTCTTTCGGAAAAGCCCATGGCGGCGACGTGGGGGGAGTGTGAGGAGATGGCGCGACTAGCGGAAACGAGTGGGGTAGTGCTGACGTTCTGTCACCAACGTCGGTTCGCATCCGGGAACCGCAAGGTGCGCGAACTTTTAGGGGCGGGGCGGTTCGGTAAGATAGAGCGCATGGACCTGTTTTCCCCGCCACATCTGCTGGACTGTGGGACGCACTCGATGGATCAAGCTCTGTCGTTCAACAGTGATGTCCCGGTCAAATGGGTACACGGTGCCGTAGACGTCACCGAAACCGTGGATTTCTTTAACGTCCCTGCCGAAGGAATGTTCACCGGCATGTTCTACTGGGAGAACGGCGTATTCGGGACGATACGCACCGGGACGGTGAACATGGACTTCTGGGGCGGAGTGCGCGTCACCGGAAGCGACGGATTCGTCGAAGCGATGTGGGACGGTCAGATCCGCCGCGCCGTGGTGTATAGCGAGCCGGGCTGGAAATTCCCGGCTCCGGAAGAAGTGCCGGAGGAGCAGATGATTGGCCTGGTCAAGAATGCATTGGACTGCCTTGAGTCGGGCGCGGAACCGGAACTATCATACAAAAAGGCGCTTCGTGCGAACGAGATTTTGTTCGCATTTTACGCGTCCGCCGAGCGGCATGAACGCGTCACGCTTCCGCTCACGGGAGTCGTCGGCAACCCGTTCCATGACATGCTGGCGAGCGGACTGGGAAAACCAAAGGGGGAAACGGTATGAAAGTAGGGCTGATTGGGATCGTCGGCGCGGAAGCGAAAGCCGACTATTGGGGGACGATGGGACGAATCGCGGAGATCGGCTACGCCGGTGTGGAAGCCGCGGACCACGGGCTACTGGACGGGGACGTGGCGGCGAATCTCGCCCGCCTGCGGGCACTCGGATTGGACTTCCTGACGACGAGCGCGAGCCGGGAAGATCTGCGCGACCGCTTCGAGGACGTTCGCGCGAAAGCCGTCGGGTTAAAATCGCCGCGCGTATCGGTATGGTGGAGTCCCGCCGATACGAAAGAAGGTTTACTGCGCGACGCCGAGCTGTACAACACGGCGGGCGCGAAACTCGCGGAGGAGGGCATCAAACTCTGCTATCACAACCACGATCAGGAGTTCCGTAACGTCATCGACGGTGCTTATGCCCTGGATATGCTTGTCCTGAACACCGACCCGAGCGCCGTCTATTTCACGATCGACATCGGGTGGGTTGCCATCGGCGGCGAGGACCCGGCGCGCGTCTTGAGACGACTCAAGGGGCGCGTCCCGGCGATCCACGTCAAGGATTTCGCCGACCTGTCTGACCGCGCGAGTTTCACCACCGTCGGAACGGGCGCGGTGCCGATTGCGGAAGGCATGATTGCGGCACGGGAAACCGGGGTCGAATGGGCGGTCGTCGAGCAGGATAAGTTGCTCTATCTATCGGCGTGGGAAACCGTGACCACCAGCTTCCTGAACTTGAAAGAGCGTGGATTGGTGTAAAGACCTCACGCGTGCTCACCCCCGGTAACAGGAGGGTACCCGGGGTGAGGGCATCAAGACTTTAAATAAACCACTTTATTACACCGTGTGTATCCTCTCCGGCTCATTGATTTCTTTCGCCGATTTTTTGGGGTGCTTCTGCATCCACCTATCACGATACTGGGGATAATAGGCGATACCACAGGAGATGGCCGTGCCGGCTGACAACCAATAACAAACCGCATCAGTCGTGGGAAAAACTTTCGCCATCGCCAGAAAAAGGATCCCAGTCAAAAAGTTATGATTTGCCGACATTGTCGATTGCCAAAAAGTACGCCGTACATCCGAGGCGTCTTTCCCTATCTGCCGCCAGAGAAAAATGGCAAGAACAATGTTCGCGATACCCGCTACCACCAACCCGATTCGTAGGCATATCAACATGTGGCTTATCCTATCCTGTCGCGCCCAGTACCAGATACAGCACCGCCATCCGCACCGCGACGCCATTTGTTACCTGTTTCTCGATCAAGGAGCGGGGCATATCCGGCACGTCGCCGCCGATTTCGAGTCCGCGATTCATCGGCCCCGGGTGCAGGATCAATACGTCCGGTTTCGCCACACTAAGTGCGTCGCGCGTCACGCCGAACAGTTTGGAATACTCACGCTGGGTGGGAAACAGGGCTTTGGTCTGTCGTTCCAACTGCAACCGCAGTACGTTGACGACATCCACGCCGCGTAATCCCTCGCGCAGGTCCGTGAACACTTCGACCGGCAGTTCCTGGGCGTCCGGCGGCAACAATGTCCCCGGACCGACGAGCCGCACATTCGCGCCGAGTTTCGACAACGCCCAGATATTTGAACGGGCGACCCGGCTGTGCGCAACGTCGCCGACAATCGCCACCGTCAAGCCTCCCAGAGACCCTTTCGCCTGCCGGAGTGTCAGCACGTCCAACAACCCTTGCGTCGGGTGTTCGTGCGTGCCGTCGCCCGCGTTGATGACCGGAATGCTCACCCATTGCGCCGCCTGATGGCATGCTCCCGAGAACGGCGTGCGCATGATGATGCAGTCGGCGGTCAGGGATTGAATCGTCAGGAACGTATCGCGTAGTGACTCCCCTTTACTCGCCGAAGAGGTCGAACCGGAAATATTGATCACGTCCGCGCTCATGTATTTGCCCGCCGCCTCGAACGAAGTACGGGTGCGTGTCGAGTTTTCGTAGAACAGCGTGACCACCGATTTACCGCGCAGGGTCGGGACTTTTTTCACGTCGCGGCGCAGGATTTCGGTGAACGTTTCCGCCGTATCCAGAAATGCCGTGATCTCCTCGGCGGTCAGCGATTCGAGATCCAAGAGGTCGCGCCCGGCGAGGTTAATCATTGCTTTGTGCCTCGCTACTGTTGCCTTTGGTAATCGTCACCGCGTCGTCGCCGCCGTCCATTTCGGAGAGTTGCACGTTGACTCGTTCGGTAAACGAAGTCGGGAGGTTCTTGCCGACGAAATCGGCACGTATCGGCAACTCACGGTGTCCCCGGTCTACCAGAACGGCGAGTTGTACGGCGGCGGGGCGTCCGTATTCCAGAAGCGCGGTGATCGCGGCGCGAACCGAGCGACCCGTGAACAGCACGTCGTCCACGAGAACCACCGTCTTGCCGGTAATGTCCTCCTGGAGATGCGTCGTCCGGGCGGGTGCCTGCCGAAGACCGTAATCGTCCCGATACAGGGCGATGTCGAGGTCTCCGAACGGGACCGGGTTTGCGCCGGAGTCGGCGTTCTCGATGCGCCCGATTAGTGTCGCGAGGCGGGCGGCGAGCGGTGCGCCGCGCCGCAAAATGCCGACCAGCACGACGTTCTTCGCGCCCTTGTTGCGCTCCACGATCTCGTGCGCGATTCGGGTGAGGGCGCGGCGAACTTCGTCCGCATCCATCACCGATACTTCGTTTGTCATTACGGTTGCTCCTTTCCCGCCTCTCCGTGCGGGACTTAAAGGTGTGGGGTGTTGCGGTTAGTATAGCGGGGGAGGGACACCGCGTCAACCGATATTCCGACACATCAGGGCTGTTACTGACGGCGTGACTTTCTCACCCCGGTTCCGGCAAACGTCCGGCAAACAGCGTATACTGAACCCGGAAATGCCGATTCTTACCGCCGACCCCCCCGCACAAACCACGGACCATCCCCCCCGAGCCGCCTCGCAACGCTTGCCCCGCCTGGAAACCCTGCTCGGCGCGAATGGTCCGCTCGCCCATGCCCTGCCGGGGTTTGCGCACCGCCCGCAACAGGTCGATCTGGCGAAAGCGGTCGCGGCGTCGCTTCGGGAAGGCAGACCGTGCCTCGCCGAAGCCGGGACCGGGACGGGCAAAACGCTGGCCTACCTGGTACCGATCGCGCTCTGGCTCGCCAAGCACGGCGGAAGGGCGGTCATTTCGACGCACACCCTGGCACTACAGTCGCAGTTAATCGAGCGGGACATACCGGCACTTTTCGCCGCTTTACCGGAGCTTGATCTTCATGCCGCAACCTTAAAAGGACGCAGTAACTTTGTTTGTTTGCAGGACCTAGAGGGCGCGGCGAACGATATCTGGGCGTTCGGCGACCCGATTTTTGCCAAACTGCAGCGCTGGGCGAACGAAACCGATTCCGGCGACGTGGCGGAACTCGACTTCACGTTCCCGCAGTGGAGCGAAGTCGCCGCCAATCAGGACACCTGCCGGGGGCGTGAGTGCCGCTTCTACGACCGGTGCTTTTATTTTAAGGCACGAAAGTACGCCGAAAACTGCCAGTTGCTTGTCGTGAACCACGCACTGTTTATGGCGGACCTCCGCCTGAAACAAGCCAACCCGAACGGTCCGACGTTGATACCGAAATACGACGCCGTGGTTTTTGATGAAGCGCACCACGTGGACGATATCGCGACGAAGGCTTTCGGGTTGGAGTGGGGATCCCGCCGCGTTCCGCAACTGGTCAACCGGACGAAAAAGTTAGCCGGCGACGGTCTGATTGATCCGAATAGCCTCGCCGCCTTGGACGCGCTTAACCAATCGCTACTGGACCCATTTCTGATCGCGGGCAAGTCCGAGGATTTCACCGACGATCTGCTCCGCGAGGAAGCCGATCGCGCCGACTTCCGCGAGCGGCGCGACGAGATGTGCGAGGGATTGAACACGTTAGCGAAAGACCTGATCGCGGCGGCGGACAAAACCAAAGACGCCGCAACGAAGGAACGCGCCACGGGTCTTGCCCGGACCGCGACCCGCGTTTCCACCGAACTCCAACTCGTCTCCGAATCCCGCGCCGACGAAGACGCGTTCCGCTGGTACCAGACGCGCCGTCTAAAAGGCGGGATGGCGGTCGCTCAACTCGTCAAGACCCCGCTCGAAGTCGCGCCGATGCTACAATCGGCACTGCTCGATGAAGTCCCCCGCGTCATTTTCACCTCGGCGACACTGGCCTCCGGCGGGAATTTCGATTACGTAAAGAAGCGGTTAGGGCTGGTGGCTAGGTCGGTGCCCTCTCCCCCCTCTCCCTCGGAAGGGAGAGGGGGGAGATCTGAAGTCGCCACGTCCTCTGGCGGGCGTAGCGATGCCGCCTCCGGACCCCTACCTCTCCCTTCCGAGGGAGAGGGGGGCAGGGGGGGTGAGGGCTACTCCGCCGAGCCACCCGTGGAACTGATCGTGGGTTCGCCGTTCGACTACGGCAAAAACTGTCTGCTTTATATCCCCCGCCATCTGGGGCCGCCGTCGTCTGCGCATGAATACACGGAGCAGGTGGCGAAGGAGATCGTGTCTCTGGTGGAACTTGCCGGGGGACGGACGTTCGCACTCTTCACGTCGCACCGGATGCTCCATGCCGTCCACGAAGCCATCTGGGACAAGACGGACTACCCGATCTTCGCACAGGGGGAAATGCCCCCCGCGCGCCTCACGGATGAGTTCAAGAAAGCGGGCAACGGTATCCTGCTCGGCACGGCATCGTTCTGGGAAGGCGTGGACGTTCCCGGTGACGCGCTATCGCTCGTGATCATGGACAAATTGCCGTTCGCGACGCCAGACGCACCGACGGAGCGGGCGCGGGAACGGGCGATCAAAGAGGCGGGCGGAAACGCCTTCGGCGAATATTCGCTGCCGCGCGCGCAGATTCGGCTCAAACAAGGCTTCGGTCGGCTCCTGCGCACAGTGACGGATCGCGGCGTCGTGGCGATTCTGGACAGCCGGTTGTACACCAAATCCTACGGGCGCGACTTTTTGCGCGATCTGCCGCCGTCGCCGCGCACCGACAACATCGAGAGCGTCGCGCGGTTCTTCGGCGGCGGGTAGAATGGTATACGAGCCGCTTTCGAACCGGCGCACCGCTGGCGTGTCGAGAGATAGTCTCCCGGAACAGTATGGGGTGAGGTAAGCGCATGAACAAAACGTCGTTTCAACAACTGCCTGACGCCGATGCGGTGTCGGTTCCTTCCGTGGCACCGATGGCGGTGGATACGGTGCAGATGCACACCATCGAGCCGGAACTCCTCGGCGTCCGCCCACGTAGCGCCCGCTGGACGGACCGGACCGTCGCCGTACGCCGTCTGCTCTGGAATCTGATGTTTGGCACGGTGCTGATCCTATTCTTCTTCGGGCGC
>JACMMA010000127.1 GCA_014379275.1 Armatimonadota bacterium
GAATCCGACTTCGCCGCCTCGAAACCTTTGCTGTATTCCTCCCAACCGACCACCTTATCGGCGAAGAACGGCGCGACGGGGCATTGCACCTTCGGGTCCGCCATACGCTTGAACGAGTAAACAATATCGGCGGCAGTAGCTTGCCGCCCCTTGCCGCCGGGGAAGCACGGGTCGTCCTGGAACTTGAGATCGGGGCGCAATTTGAACGTGTATCGCTCTCCCGCAACCTGCTTCATTTTCCCGTCCGCACCCTTCACGGAAACCGTGACCTTTTCGCGCAGGGGTTCGGCAGCACCGATATTGAGTTCCAACTCGAACGGTTCGCGCTTCAGGTAGTGGTATTTGTAGAACGAGGGATACACCAGGTCGCAGACGTACGCCTCGTCCACGGTATACGAGAATGCCGGGTCGAGCGACTTCGGGTCGTCCGTGAGCACGCGGTAGAGTGTGTTGGACTCGGCTTCACCCGGCGGGTAGGGGTTATTCGAGCAACCGGTTCCGGCGAGACCGAGGGTTACCAGGCAAGCGGTTCCGGCGGCAAAAGCGGACAAAAACGAACGACGTGCATTTGGCATAGTTGCGAAAAACGGGGTGTTGCGGGCGATGGCAAACAGGCGCATGGTTGTACCTTTCGCGGTATTGGGCGATTATACCATACATAACGCCGACGCAATCCGGGATGTGACAGGTCGCTAAAAATGTTCCCGGCTCGGGGATTTTTCCTTCGCCGGGGGAATTCGCTGCCATCTTAGCACCGATCAAAAGCGAAGCGGCGCGAGGAAGTAGCCTCGCGCCGCTTGATGAGAATGTTCAGTTTACGCGCCTAATTTGGCGAGTGCAGCTTTGACGAGTACAGGAATGTCGGAGGAGGAGTCGGCGACGGGGATACCTGCCGCGTTGAGGGCGTCTACTTTGCCCTGCGCGGAACCGGACGTTCCCGAAACGATGGCGCCCGCATGTCCCATTCGCTTGCCGGGAGGGGCGGAGCGTCCACCGATGAAGCCGATGATCGGCTTTTTGAGCGTTTTCGCGTACTCGGCGGCGATCTCTTCGTCCGAACCGCCGATCTCACCGACCATGACAATGACTTTGGTTTCGGGATCGTTCTCGAATAGCGGCAGGATGTCCACGAATGTGGAGCCCAAGATCGGGTCGCCGCCGATACCGACCGCCGTGGTTTGACCGATCCCGGCGCGGGTCAGTGCGTCCACGATCTCGTAGCACAGGGTGCCGGAGCGCGACACGACGCCGACCGGTCCCGGTGCGAACGAGGACGCGGGGATGATGCCGATCTTGCCCTTGCCGACCGACAGGAGCCCCGGGCAGTTAGGACCGATCAGGCGGCAACCGGGTTTGGTCGCCACGTAGCGCGTCGCCATGATCATTTCCTGTACCGGAATGAACTCGGTGATACAGACGATCAACTGGGCGCCCGCCGCCGCGCCTTCGATAATGGCGTCCGCGGCGAATTTGGGGGGAACAACAATAAAGTGGGCGTTCGCCCCGGTTTTCTCGACGGCTTCTTTCACCGTATCAAAAACAGGAACGCCGTGTTCGGTGGTCTGCCCACCTTTACCCGGAACGACGCCCGCGACGACCTGCGTGCCGTAGGCGATCATCTGACCGGTGTGGAACGAACCTTCGCGCCCGGTGATCCCGGAAACGACGACCCGCGTATTCTCATCAAGAAGTATGCTCATAAATTTGGGGGTTAGGTGTCTGGTATCGGGTGCCAGTTGCCGGGAGTATGGGAATCACCGCGTTATCGGTTTCTTCCCCAAACACCCGGCAACTGGCACCGGGCACCTACTTTTGTTTCTTGAAGTAGTAGGTCACCACGTCTTCGGTGTATTCTTCGCCTTCGTCTTCTTCCTCGTCACTGGTTTCAACGTAGGTCATCTGTGAAACGGTTACGGAGACTAGTTCGTATCCTTCCGCGCCGAGGCGGTTGAGGGCGGTTTCTTCGTCTTCTTCCATCTCGGTGGATGTCAGAACTTTATATTCATAAGTAGCCATGATAATAATCCTCGTATCGGTGTTGTGACGCGCCTATCCGGTCGTCAACGTTGTTTCGTCGTGCTTTCCGTGTCCTTTTTCAGCGCAAGCGACACGTGAAAATCGTCCTGTCGCATGCTTCGGTCGAAATCGTTCGGTCGAACCGCGTATACAAATTCACCCAACTCTGCGCCTTTCGGTACGGCAAAAATCACGGCAAAATCCGCGCCGGCTCCCGCTGGCAAGCGGGGGATGGGTTCTTTACGATCCCACCGTTTTGGCGCGAACGACTTGCCGTCCGCGCCGATCAAAGCCGTGTTGCCGCCTTTAAAATACCCCAAATCGTATTGCCTTGGCTTCTTCAACGTGTTCCGAATCCGGCAGATCACGGCAACCAGGTCCGAGTCCGGTTCGGCGGCGAACGTTTCCCCGGTGATCGTGGAAACATATCGGTCGCCACGCACGACTTGTAACACCTGGATCGTCACCTGCCCGTTGCCGAGCGTTTCACCGACCGCGCCGCTCAAACCTTTCACTGCTTTTGTCGCGGATGTTTTTTTCGCACCATCCTGCGGCACGATTTCAAATCCGTCCGCTTTCGGAATCACCGACATGCCCAGACTTTTGGCAATGTCTGTCACGGGCACATATACCACACCATCTTTCACGAGTAAGCCTGATGAAACGGCTTTGCCATTCATATAGAGAGTCTTGGTCGCTTGCGCGAACACCACGCCCGCGACAAATACGGCTACTGCACTGGCCCCTATTGTCAGTCCGGTAATTAGTCTCATACTGCGAAAGCCGCACCTAAATTCGGTTGTTGTGACTTCAACTCTTCGGAGAAGCCCTCATCCCAGGGGAAGCGCCCGCTTTTATCCGGCCAGACACACTGCAGAGCGTCAAACTCGTTGCCCCCATACAGCCACCGACACTGTCCCAGGAACTCCCTGTATTGCGTTTTGTCCACTGCTACAAATCCGCAATCGTAATCTTCTAGCAATCCTTCGACATACGTGTCCGGCGCAACCCGGGTGCCATTTTTCGCGCGGTCTCCGATTTCGTTAAGCACCGCATGTGTCACGTCTTGCGGGAGCCCGAAAAGGATGATCTCGGCATGACCATAACTATAGGTTAACCCGACGGTGTATGCGAAGCCAGCGCCCTCGTTATCTTCCGGTACGATGACCACATGCCACCCGTACATTTCGATGTTCGTGATGACCTTGCGGTCGTAGTCCTCTTCCGGTTCCGGAAACACGAGTATCAGTCGTTGCCGACCAGCGACACGATCTTCTGTGCGGCTTCCTGCATGGTCGCCGCCGGGATGAGGTCGGTGTCCTTGAGCAGGGCCAGGCCTTCCTCCGCGTTGGTGCCGGCAAGGCGCACAACTATCGGGACCTGAATATTCAGTGTCTTTGTGCCCTCGATGATACCCCGCGCGACTTCGTCTCCGCGCGTGATGCCACCGAAAATGTTAATCATTATTCCCTTGACGTTTTTATCGGACAGAACGACGTCGAGGCTGTTTCGTACCAGTTCCGCTTTCGCGCCGCCGCCGATGTCGAGGAAGTTCGCCGGTTCGCCTCCTGCGCGTTTTACTTCATCCATCGTGCCCATGACCAAGCCCGCGCCGTTACCGATGATTCCGATGTTGCCGGACAGGTGGACGTAGTTATTGATGCCGCGCCGCTTGGCTTCTTTTTCGTATTCATCGGTCTCCTCCGATGTTTCCGCATACGCCGCAAACTCCGGATGGCGGAACAGCGCCGCTTCGTCGATCACGATCTTGGCGTCGCCCGCGATAAAGGTGCCGTCCGTCGTTACCACCAGCGGGTTGATTTCGGCGAGCGAGGCGTCGCCTTCGATATAGGCTTTGTAGAGGGTTTTCAGAAACGGGGCGAGTTTGCCGACTTCGTCATTCGGAATGCCGCCGTCTTTGGCGAGTTGCCGGATGTCGAAGTCGCGCAGTCCGAGGAACGGGTCGACCGCGAACCGCCCGATGGCGTCGGGGTGCGATTCGGCGACCTCCTCGATATCCATACCGCCCTGCGACGAGACGATGAAAACGTTGCGCTGGCTATTGCGGTCAGTGGTGATGCCGATGTAGTACTCTTTCGCGATGGGCAACGCTTCCTCGACCAGAACGTTTTCGATCTTGAGGTTCGATTGCGCCTGGGCGAAGTATAACTCTTTCCCTAAAATAGATTCGGCGAACGCTTTCGCGGCGTCGGCGTTCTCTACGACTTTGACACCGCCGGCTTTGCCGCGACCGCCCGCCAGTACCTGCGCCTTGACGACGACCTTGCCGCCGATGGCGTTTGCCGCCGCCAATACTTCGTCCGGCGTGGAGGCGACCTGATTCTTGGGAACGGGGACACCATATTTCGCCAACAATGCTTTGCCCTGAAACTCTTGTAACTTCATGCGCGTAAAAAACTTTCGTGCTTGGGGCGATACGATACTGCCCTCAGAGCCGCGCTATTGTAGCAAGAACCGGAACCTTTTTGCAACGTGTCGCGGGGCGGTGGTGCGATTTGTTTTCTTTGTCGGCTGGTTTCTTCCCCCGCCCCTCCGGAGGGGCGGGGGAAGAAACCGTCACACCGCAGGAAATGTCTCGCCGTCAAGCCGGTCGCCGACAGAAAGACCGAGCGGGTCGGTGACGATATGTGGTGCGCCGTTATAGATC